>CANRHE010000039.1 GCA_947630335.1 uncultured Sphingobacterium sp. | reverse complement strand
CCCACTGGCTACTACTGTATAATTTTATGTATTTTTAATCACTGAAAACTTGTATCTATTTTTCAGGACTAGTCAAAATGATATTACCGGATTATTTTACTTTATTATGGGTACCAGGTATAATCTACCTTAACTTGATAGGATAGTTAATATTAAAGCATAGTATCTTTAACTTCAACTTTACTCCAATAATCTTTAAATTTTTCAATCGCTGCTAAATGTATTGGATGAGTCTCATAGACATTTATGTCATCCATATTTGCAAAACTCACAATTAAATTATAGTCGAAAGAATTATCTACAACTGGTCTTGGATTAGTTGGGGCTGGCTTACCATATTTAAGAGTTTGAATAACATCAATTCGACTTAATTCTTTAAAAAAATTAATAAACTCTTCTTTTTTTTCTTCATTAAGATCATTTTTAAGCCAAAAATATACTGAGTGAATTAAGGGACCATAGGTTGTTTCTTTATTACTATTACATGATAACAAACCTACGGAAGCAGCACTAATAGCTCCTACTTGAATAAAGTTTCTTCTTTTCATAACTAATTGGATAATAAGCTTCAATATACAATAAAATTCGAAAATAAAATATATGTTTTTATAAAATTGATAGTAACATTTTATTCTATGCAATGAAAAATTTAATATAATTAAGGGACCAAAATGTAGAAAAAGTCTTGTCAATTATTAAATACGAGGATAAAAACGGGGCTTAATTAAGCCCCGTTTTTATCCTCGTATTTAATAATTAATTAATACCGTGCATTTTCTTCTTCAACATTGGTGTCAACATCAGTAGAATCAAAGCAACAACAATAGGTAGAGAAGCAATGATTAAAAAGAAAATTGACATAGAATATTCTTGCGAAATTTTATCTATCATACCTCCCATAGCAGCACCTATAAAGTTAGCTATAGCAGATGCTAAAAACCAGCATCCGAATATCAATCCTAATAATTTTTTTGGAGAAAGTTTACTTACATAGGATAATCCTACAGGTGATAAACATAATTCTCCCATAGTATGAAAGAAATAGGCAGCAACTAACCAAATCATACTTACAGCGGCTGTTTCTGCACCTCTAGGTATTGAACTACTTCCATAGGCTAACACCAAAAAACCTACACCTACCAAAACTAAACCTAAAGCAAATTTTACTGGACCAGATGGATTCCATACTTTCTCCCAAAGTTTACTAAACAAAGAAGCGAAAGTTACAATAAAGAAAGCATTTAAGATTTGAAACCATGCTACAGTTACTTCTGTATCTACTGCTGTAAACTCACGATAAACTTTCCAAAGACCTAAAATTGCAATTGAGGCAAAGGAAATTAAAGTGAATAATATTGTTAAAGGATATTTACTGTAAATCTTAGCCGATAATTTTAATAAGACAAATGTTACAGCTGCAATTGGTATTAGAGTTAAAAAGGCGTCTATCCATTTAAATGCAATTGCTTGTGATCCATCAAGTACCCGTTGTGTATAATTTTTTGCAAAAATAGTCATCGAACCTCCAGCTTGTTCAAAAGCTAAAAAAAAGAAAATACTTGCAATCATTAATACCCCGACAACAAAAAGACGATCCCGAACAACGTTTTTAGGTAATTCCTCTTCGATCACTTCTACTTTCTCTTTCTTCGGTTCTTCTCCGATAATACCAAATATTCTCTGTGCAACATAAAACTGAAGCATTCCAAAAAACATAAAAACTCCTGCTAAACCAAAGCCATAATGCCATCCGATTTTTTCACCTAAATAACCACATAATAGTGATCCTAAGAAAGCACCAGCATTGATACCCATGTAAAAAATAGTATATCCTGCGTCTTTCTTCGAGCTAGTATTAGGATAAAGCTGCCCTACCATTGAAGATATATTAGGTTTAAACATACCATTACCTAAAATCATTAACCCTAAACCAACAAAGAAAAAGTTTTTCCCTATGCCTTCCAATGCCATTGACGCATGTCCTAAAGTCATTAATAAGGCACCTATAAGTATTGCTTTTCGATAACCAGTTAATTTGTCTGCTATCATACCACCTAAAATAGGTGTAGCATATACAAGCATTGTATACCAACCGTAAAGTCCCATAGCACCTTCGTTAGTCCATCCCCATCCTCCTTTAGCAATTTCAGTAATAAGGAAAGTCACTAATAACGCACGCATTCCATAATAACTAAACCGCTCCCACATTTCTGTAAAGAATAATACAAAAAGTCCAGCAGGGTGACCTAATACCATTTTGTTATCTACTCCTTGCCTAGCCAAATGTTGGTCTAAAGCCTTGTCATTTTCCTCAACCATGTTTAATTTTTTATCATTATTTAGTTTTTCAATAACAAAGAAAACAAAATTTAATGATTTTAAAAGTAATATCTACTTGACAAAGGCAATTGTCTATTATATTAAGCCATATTTAATAAATAATTAGTGTTAAATAGAATTTATCATTTAATCAAAAGTAAAAAGCATTGATCTAGATTAGGATCAATGCTTTTTTAAAATAAGATAATAAATACTTATTGGAAACGTTCTAGTAATTTCTTAGTTGCCATAATACCATCAGCTTCACTTAATTTGGAACCTTCATACTCAATTCCAACATACCCTTTGAATCCTGCATTTTTAACAATTTGCATCATACGGACATAATCTATTTTTGTCTCATTACCTTGAGCATCGAAATCATGTGTCTTAGCACTCACTCCTTTTGCATAAGGCATTAAATCTTCGACACCTTGGTAACGGTCGTATTCATAAAAATTGCCTAAATCCGGTAATGATCCACAATTCTTCATTCCTACCATTTTTAATGTTTCTGCTAACCAATCTCCATGTGATGAAATACCACCGTGATTTTCAACTATTACATTAATTTTTCCTTTTTTACCATAATCAGCTAAAGTCGTTAGACTTTGAACCACGCGTTTTTGTACTTCAACTGGTGTACCTTGACCGGCAGCATTCACACGAATAGAGCTACAACCAAGAAAATTAGCTGCGTCAATCCATTGATAATGGTTCTCAACAGCTTGTTTGCGCTTTGCTTCATCTGCATTCCCTAACTCCCCTTCTCCATCTACCATAATCATTACATTACGAACACCATTTTCCTTTGCACGATTATTCAAATCTTTAAGATAAGTCATATCTTTTGCTTTATCCTTAAAAAATGAATTGACGTATTCAACACCATAGATACCAAATTTTTTAGCAGCTAATTCTGGAAAATCAATATTCTTCAAATCACCTTTATAAAGTGTTTTATGTAATGACCATTCTGCTAATGATATTTCAAACCATTTCTTCTTTCCAGCAAAAAGATCCATTGTGGGAGCTAAAGCCATACCTGCAGTAGCAAGACCTAATGTTCTTAGAAAATCTCTTCTTGAGTTCATATTTATTAGTTTAAGTTATTGTGTTAAATGTTAGCCCAACCCGATGCAAGTACATCGACCAGGTGCATAGTTCTTATGGGAATATTATTTTTGTCTATATAAGATTGTAGCTGCAATAAACAAGATGCATCGGTAGATATAATATAATCAGCATTGACATCTTGGGCATTTTTTACTTTTTGCTCTGCCATAGCTGAAGAAATACCTTCAAACTTAACAGCAAAAGAACCTCCAAATCCACAACAGGTTTCTTGATCTTTCATTTCTATAATTTCTAAACCACCAACATAAGAAAGTAGTTTTCGAGGCTCTGATTTGATATTACAATCACGTAATGCTGAGCAAGAATCATGATAGACAGCTGTTCCAACGAGTTCAGCACCAAAATTTTCAAATTTTAATACATTTATTAAAAAATCTGAAATTTCAAACACCACCTTTTGTATATCTCTACATTGATTATGAAATGAAGTATTTGTGAATAAATCATCATAACCTGATTTAATCATACCAATGCAAGATGCTGAAGGGGATACTATATAAGACTCTGGCTGAAAATCTTTTAAAAATTTAGTACCTACCTCTCTAGCATTTTCACAGTAGCCCGAATTGTATGCTGGTTGACCACAACAAGTTTGTTCAGTATTGTAAGTAATATCACACCCTGCTCTCTCTAGTAGTTTGATAGTATTAAATGCAGTTTCAGGATATAATTGATCTACAAAGCAAGGTATAAATAATTGTACATTCTTATTCATGCGTTTGTTGTTTCAAAGCGTTATTAAAATTAAGCATAGGTATCAGTAAAATAAATCCTAAAATAAAGAAAATTGATAAAGAAACAGCTGAAAAACGAATATTAAAGGTAATTTGTTCTATTAATCCGAAAACAAATAACCCTAATACTATACCTAATTTCTCTGTAATATCATAAAAACTAAATAACCCTGTTGTATCGTCTAATTCTTTAGGAAGTAATTTAGAATATGTAGAGCGAGATAATGACTGAATCCCCCCCATCAATAACCCAACCATAATAGCAAGACAATAGAACTGCGTAGAATTATTGATATAGAATGCAGCTATGCAAATACCTAGCCATAATACTGTTGCTAGCATTAATACTACAATATTACCTAAGTGATTAGCTAAGTAAGACATTAAATAAGCTCCTCCAATAGCTACCAATTGTATTAATATTATGGTAATAATAAGACTTTCTTGAGGTAATTCTAATTCTTTGCGTCCAAACATAGTTGCAACGACCATAATAGTTTGTACACCAACAGAATTAAAAAAATAAGCAGGTAAAAAGCATTTTATACCCTTATTATTTTTAATTTGTCCCCACACAGAATTAAATTCACTTTTCACACGCTGTATAACCCTAGTGCCTTTAGCGTGTAAAGATGGTTGATTATTTGGTAATTTACTAAATGGTATCATTGAAAACCCTAACCACCACAGTCCTACTAAAAGAAAGGACAAGCGAGCTGGGAAAGAAGGATCAGTTATATTAAATAAGGCTGGTTTTAATACAAACACAAAACAGATTAACTGAATAATAACACAGCCAATATAGCCAAATGCAAATCCTTTAGCACTAACGGTATCTTGTTTATCTTGTGTCGCGATCACAGGCAAATATGAGTTGTTAATAGCCACCCCTCCTATATAGCCTATTGCTGCTAAAGTAAAACATAACATTCCCCATTCTAAAGTGCTTATTTTAAAGAAGAACAACCCCATACATGATATAGAACCTAAATAGGTAAAAGCCTTCATAATTTGCATTTTCTTACCATTAGCATCAGCATATGTTGATAAAAAAGGAAGCATAATTACCATTATTAAGTAAGCACATGCTAAAGCATAATTGGATAGCACTGTATTAATAATTTTTAATCCAAAAAAATCTACTAAATCTCCATTTTCTTCAGTACTAGTGATTATAATATAATAAATAGGGAAAATAGTGGAAGTAATCACTAGATTATATGCGGAATTCGCCCAGTCAAACATAGCCCAAGAACGGATGAGTTTAGGGTCATTCCTTTGATATTCATTCATAAACTAATTTTAATAAGAAACTTAAATACTTTTTATTCCAATTCAATTAATAATTATGCCTAATAAAAGTCATTATTTTCACCATTTCATTACGGATAACACTTGTCGGTACAATATAATTGTTATTCAAAAAGGAAAAGGCAAAGTGTTTACCTGATCGAGTAACGATGTATCCAGATTGACAATGTACCGAGTTAATGGTACCCGTTTTAGCAAAAATAAATGGCTCTCCTTGATCTAGATTATAAACTGTCTTTAAAGTACCGTCTACTCCTCCAGCTGGAAAAAATAAATATCGTTTAGCCTCATTTGGAACAAGATTATTAAGAACTAACAAAAGTTCGATCATACTAGAAGGGGTTATTTTATTATAAGTAGACAATCCACTACCGTCTCGAAGTATTATACTATCTTGAAAGTTATTATAAAACTCATTTGTCATATCATATCTTAATCGATCAGTAAAAAAACCATTGTATCTATTATTCGAAATCAACATCGTTAACTGTTCTGCTAAAAAATTGTCACTAGGTAACATCATAGCACGCAAAACAACATTACGGGGAACTGAATAAAGTACTTTTAAGTCTCTTGGTTTTACATAGTCCTTTAAAAGACCTACATCTTTATGTAAAGTATCTTGTAAAAGTTTCACCAATAATGTATCAGACCAAATGAATGGTTTCTCGTTTTTATAATCTATAGGAAGTTTTCTTGAATGAACATGAAATGTATTGGTATTCTTATCACGATTAATATTCGTAGAATTATTGGTAGTATTATTTCGACGAATGGTAGCTTCAAAAAAAGATGGAATTGATCTAACAGAATCATTTAAGGTATAAAACTGAATAGTATTGCCATAAATTGGAAATGGAGTTATATCTGGCTGATAATATTCTTGAAAATCTTCAATAGACCATCCGTTTCGATAACTTGGTTCTGAAGTTTCCTCTGATACATAGAATAGTTTTTTATTCGTACTTTTTAAAAAATCATAAACAATTCTATTGTCTAGTTTAGGATGCAGGAAAGTTGGGTCACCTGTTCCCCAAAACAATAATGAATCACCTTTTATCTGATATTGAATACCAGGAATTGAATCCCCTATAAACTGAAGTGAACTAAATAAGGTGAAAACTTTAGTATTAGAAGCTGGCGTAAAATAGTGATGTTCGTGGATGCCTAAAACTGGTTCATTACGGTCCAAATCGAACAAACTAAAACCATAGTGAATAGATGGTAATACTGTAGAATTTGCAAACTGATTTTTTAAGGCAGAATAGTCCTGTCCATATATTGAATTTGTGAATAAGAAAAGCATCAAAAAATAAGCCCAATACAAAGTTTTCATGTATACGCAATATATAAAATAATTAAATTATCTCTAGTTATGTAGTGTAATAAAAGTGTTAGGTACCATCATAAATCAATCAAGAGAATAAACTATATTCAACCACATAAACAATGAGTTAGGTATATTCAACTCACCTAATTCATTTGACAAAGAATTAAACAAAAAATTGATTTTTAAGTCATCTCTATTCGAAAAAACAACTATAGATTGATTACTATTGGGTTCAAATAAAACAATATTATGAAATCCAGTGCTCTCACCTGAGTGAAACATAACAGGCTTATTCTGGCCTATATTCTTTAAAAACCAACCCATACTATAATAGATATTATCTTTAACTTTCACCTTCTCTTTTTCTAATGCTATCCAAAATTGATCAGTGAACATAGGGTTTTGTTCATTTAGCCATTTAACATATTCTTTTGTGCACAAGTAGACACCACCATCGCCTTTGGTAGATGAAGTGATACTCTGATCCGCAAAATGATATTTTAAAGAATCAGGGTGATACCCATAGGCTCGAATCCTACTATCTTGAGTCGGATACACGCTCGCATTCATCAAATCCAGAGGTTTAAATATTAAATTATTGACAGCTTCATCATAGGGAATTCCAGCTATTCTTTCAACTATAAGAGCTAATAAGCAATATCCTGTATTACTGTATCGAAATCTGGATCCTGGCGCAAAATATAAGGAATCAACTCTAGATACATAATTCAAAACATCAATATCTGCTAGAGGTAACGTTCTATTAGCAGGGATCAAGTTCTCATAATCATAGATTCCAGAAGAATGATTTATAAGTTGTCCTATCGTTACATCTTTAAGTGCAGCGGGCAGTTCAGACAATATGTTTATAGCCTTACTATCAAATTTCAACTTATTTTGTTCAATTAACTGAAATACGGACATAGCAGTAAACTGCTTACTAACAGAGGCTAATCTAAAATTAGTTAAACTATCAATTGACACTTTAGATTCCATATTTGCCAATCCTTTAGCATAATAATTTGTTGTAGATAGATCTCTAATAGCTACTGCTACACCAGGTACAGACTTCTCTTCATAAAACTCATCTATAATAATTTTTACTTTTTGTGCTTTCAAATTACCTAGACTAACGAAGATTAAAATTCCTAAAAAAATAAGTCGCATACTAATACTATATTATAGCAATTAATTCTATTTCAAAAATTAAAGTACAATTTCCACCACTATTTGCTGTCAACGAATCAAAACCATAGCCGAGATGAGGTGGTACAAATAACTTATATTTACTGCCAACGGTCATGTGCACTAAAGCTTCTTGCCAGCCTTTTATCAAATCTTTTACTGGAAATGACTCAGGACGCTTACGTTGGTAAGAAGAGTCAAACACTTCTCCGTTAAGTAAAGTACCTACATAGTGGCAGAGTACTTTATCTTTTAAAATAGGTTTTGCGCCAGTTCCTTCGGCAAGAACTTCATATTGTAATCCTGAGTCCAAACAAAAAACAGATTCTTTCTTGGCATTACTATCCATAAAAAGATTGCCTTCTCTTAAATTAGAAGCGGCTAAATCTTTTATTTTTTTTAAGTGACTATTTGACCGGGACATAGAAATTAATTTAAATATTAGATATGATTATTCTTCATCTTCAAGCTCTCGAAACTTACTAAAATCTTCTTGTGCACCTTTTTCATCTCCCAAAGCTTGACGAATTTCGCCCCTATATTGATATAAATCAGAATAGTAAGGATTCAATGTAATTGCTTTATCATAATCTGCTAAAGCTTCTACTTTTTTATCTAATTTATTTAATAGATCCGCGCGCAAAACATATCCGTAAAAGTCAGACTCTTCTAAACTTATCATTTTACTATAGTCAGCAATTGCTTGCTCATATTGCTGTAATGACTCATAAAACTGAGCACGTTCTTCATAACCAATAACTTCCATCGGCGAAAGGGATATAGCCTTACCAAAATCTAGTTCGGCTAATACAAATTCATGTAACGATAGATATAATTTAGCTCTAAAAATATATCCTTGAACTTGTGAATCATCTTGCTTTAAAGCTTTGTTAAAATCAAGCAGAGCCATATCATACCGTGTCATTCGCATATATATAGCACCTCTAGAAATTAGAACAATAGGGTTATTACCAATGAAGTATGCTTGTGTAAAATCTTGAATAGCTTTCTCATATTCATAGTGTTCAACATATACGGTTGCTCTGTTAATATAATACTGTTCTTCTTCGCTTTCGTGTGCTATCAAATTAAGCAATTCACTTGACTCTTCCATTTGACCAACATGACTAATCCATTCTAATACATGATGGTAATTGAAATCAAGTTGTTTTGCGACTTGATAATCATAAAAAGCACCTTCATCTTCATTCATTTGTAACTTCAACAAACTACGACAAGCGAATAGAAAGGGATTTTTAATGTTTTTTTCAATCAATAGATTGTACAAATCTAATGCTTGTTGCAAATGATTATTATTAACATAGTGCTTTGCCAATTTTACTTTTTCTAATAATTCATCACTAGAATATATAGTTCCCGAGGCAATTGAAGCTGGATATAATTGAGAACTTGGTAAATAAAAAAGAGGATTATTTTCTTTCAAAACTTTTTGTTATAATTTATTTAAAAATATCGTTTTACAATTCTTAGTTTATGTGTATACTTTTTTAAATCGCCATTGAATATACCTTCACTATCCATTTTATCAATACGTATCCTAGCAGATGCATGGATTATGGTTTCATGATCAATCATAATCCCTACATGCGTTATTCTTCCTGATGTATTATCAAAAAACGCTAAATCTCCAGGCATTATTTCTGAACAAAAATTAACTACTTCACCTTTTTCAGCTTGCTGCCATGCATCTCTAGGTAAATCTAGTCCAAAATGGCGATAAACAACTTGCGAGAATCCTGAACAGTCAATACCGTGTCGTGAACGACCGCCCCATAGGTAAGGACTATTAGTATAATAGCTTATTAGCTTGGGAAATTTCAATGCAAAATCATCCAAGCTAGGTATTCTTAGTTGACCCTCTATTTCATAAGCTTCATCCCCTATAACAATTTTTCTATTAAATATTTTTGTTCCATGCAATAAATGTATATGCTTAACTCCAGATTTAGCTACAGCACCTTCTGTATTCACAATAAGATGATTATCAACATAACCCTGAGATACGATATCAAATTGATGGCGTTGAATCCAGCCTTCGTAACCATTGTCAATCATCTTGATTTGAACAAAATCATCTTGCTCTTTTAAAATCTCAAAATACTCTCCAAAAAGCACTTGAGATACCATTTCACTACGATGAGAGGCTTCAGATCGTAAGGGTATAATACTTAAATTACATGCTGCTAATTTCATATTTCATTCAAACAAAAAATACACTTGAGTTGTTCTACAATAAACGAAGATAATTTAATTAAATAAATAATATGAGTATTCCAAAATTTAAACGCATTTTAATCGCTGTTGATGAAGAAACATTTTCCCAAACAATAATTGATTACTCAAAAGCTCTTGATCTCAATAGCGAAAGTTCAATAGCATTATTAATTGTAGTTCCGCCGATTCCACCGGATCAGCTTGGCTTTGATCCCGTTTTAGGTCAACAAAGTGTGGTAGTTCCGGAACTAGTTGATGTAGAACAAAAATTTGCTAATGAATTCATCAATAAATTTAAAAAACAATTTCCAGAGGTAGGTGATATTACCACGTACACTAAAATTGGTACTCCTGCACAAGAAATTATAAATCTTTCACAAGCCTGGAATGCTGATTTAATTGTGATGGGAACACATGGCCGTACAGGATTTGATCATTTCATATCAGGTTCAGTTTCTGAGTCAGTCACAAGAAAAGCAAGTTGCCCAATATTAATTATCCCTACTAAAGTTGACTAACTACAATTTCTTTATAAAGCGGGCTACAAACATGCTGTCCGCTTTATCTTGATAACCCTTAATTAGGCTCATTTTCACTAATTCCAAATTAAAATTATTTAATAAAAATTTCACATTATCCTCATTCTCTTCTTTGTAGACAGAACAAGTTATATATAATAATTGTCCATTTTCTTTAAGATAAGGCAGTACATTTGTTAATATACTCTGCTGTAGAACACTAAAACTTTTGAGCTTATTAATATTAAACTGCTGAATCATTTCTGGAGTACGCCCCCATGTTCCCGAGCCTGAACAAGGTGCATCAACTATAATCCCATCAAATAGCTCTCCACTCATTTGGCTTTCGACTGATTTCGAAAGATCAAATATCTTTTTACGATAAGGTACTTTTATTTCCGCATTTTCAAATCTTTCGTCTAAATTTCTCAATATTGACAAACGAATATCTGACACTAATAAATTCGTTTTAGGAAATTTATCTAAAAACAATAATGCTTTTCCACCAGAAGCCGTACATGAGTCCCACCAACCCTCTTTAGGTTTAGCATCAATGAACTCCAAAGTCTGTTGAGAAGACAAATCTTGAACTTCATAACAGCCTTCTAGTCTAGATACTTTTTGCAAATTAGTTCCATTAGCTAACCTTAAGCAATTATTAGAGATACTTTCGTAAATAATTCCTTCCTTATCAAATGCAGAACGTACAATAGTTTCTTTACCTCTTCTAATTCGAATAAAAAGATCTGGTTGAATAAATTGACTTTTTAGAAAAGATTCTTTAGATATATCTATTGATAAATGATCTACGAGTAGAAATACTTCATCTAATTCAAACCTATAGTTTTTGATTAAATAATCAATTTTAAAAGATATACTCGATGTAATAGTATCAAACAATTCTGGTTTTAAAATTTTTACAACTCCAGAATCAGCAGTACATAAATATTCTGCAAATACAAGCCTATCCGTAGTATTTAAATTTTTTATACTATTTCCCAAGCGAAAATAGTTATAACAAAAACGAGAGGTCATCCTTCTGTCGGATGACCCCATCTGCTTATTCTCTTTAAAAAAACGGGTTAAATATCTAGATAAAGGTTCATTATAGGAATATCCATCTAATGCTTTTTCAAAACTTCTTATCTGTTGATAGACACGCTTTTCATTAATTTCCATAGTTTATTGAAGTTGAAATGAATTACCCTGATAAACTTTGAAGAAGACAGCTTCATTCATATATCCCCATACTGGATTGTGTTTAAATTTATATGAATTATAAATACCAGAATAATGTTCTTTTGTCAATTTATCTTTCAAATTTGCCGCTCCATATTTTTCCAATAATTTCCCAAAATAAATCGCTGTATCGTAGCCTTTGTAAGATGCGTCAGAAGGATTTACACCAAAACTTTCATAATAATTATCTTTAAACTGTTTTACCGCTGAAGTCCAAGGTTTTAAATTGCTTTCAGTAGTTATAGTTGTATTTAATGCTAAAACTCCTGGATACATACTAAAATCATATCTATCCCACAAAGGATGACCAAAGAGATTAATCTTATAATAATTTTCCTGATACTGCTTTATCAAATTATCAACTAAGCCCTTTAAACTATTTTTGTCGGTTGTTCCTGCTATAACATAATTTTTACCAGCACCATTCAATGCCGAATTCAACTCAGAAAGAGTATTAACAGAAATAACTTGAGCACTACTTTTGAATTGTTTTATAGCAGCAGACATACCTGTCAAAAATTGACGACTATCAGAATCTCCAGTATGATAAACAATTATTATATCCCCTGGTAAAAATAATTTTGCAACTCTACCTGCTATTGCTTCAGAATGGGCTTTAATTGGAGGAGTTAAAGATACCAAATTTGATAAATTATACTCTGAAGGCATTGCTGCCGATAAAGGATTTACTTGTAAAACCTCCTTATCTTTAAAAGATGTTCCAAAAGATTTAATTTCCTGTGGAAAAACAGGCCCAACTACTAAAGAAGCATCTACAAGTTTAGAGGAAGTTGCAAGTTCAGTTACAAATCTTACATTATCTCTTGAATCAATTACATCAAGATTAAAACCAGCACCATGTTTAGATAATTCTTCTAATCCCAACTCGAATCCTTGATAAAAATCTAATGATAATGCCGAACGTTTTACATCTTGGGCATCAAGGCTAGTGGGATTGATTTGATGCAATTGAAAAGGCAATAGCAATGCAATGTTTTTTTGATCAAATTTATTCTTCTTAGAATGTTCTAATGACCCTTGGTTTGTCCCTTCTTTCGAAGAATTACCCTGAGCACTGGTAGAATTATAATCAGGAGATTTTAAAACACCAACTTTAGGCGTACACGATGTGACGCCTAAAGCTACAGTTAATGCTATTAATATTTTTTTACTACAAATCAAAGTTTTATTCCCACTCAATTGTAGCAGGTGGTTTTGAACTGATGTCGTAAACAACTCTATTGATTCCTTTAACATGATTTATTATTTCATTTGATATCTTAGCCAGTAACTCATATGGTAAATGAATCCAATCTGCAGTCATTCCATCCAGAGATCCTACAGCACGTAATGCTACAACATGTTCATATGTACGCTCATCCCCCATGACTCCCACAGATTGCACAGGTAAAAAGATGGTACCTGCCTGCCAAACTTTGTCATACCAACCTGCCTCTTTTAAATTACGAATATAAATATCATCAGCTTCTTGTACCATACGTACTTTGTCTTCTGTGATATCACCTAATATACGAATTCCTAATCCCGGCCCTGGAAAAGGGTGACGATTCAAAATGTTAGGATCTACATTTAATGTCTTTCCTACACGTCGCACTTCATCCTTGAATAATGTTTTCAAAGGTTCAACCACTTTTAATTTCATATAATCAGGCAATCCTCCAACATTATGATGAGATTTAATAGTTGCAGATGGACCTTTTACAGAAATTGATTCAATAATATCTGGATAAATTGTTCCTTGGCCTAGCCATTTTGCTTCAGCTCCCTCAGGTAATTCACGTTGAATATCTTTTGAAGCTTGATCGAATACATCAATGAAAGCAGCACCAATTATCTTACGTTTTGCTTCTGGTTCTGTAACTCCAGCTAATTTACCAAAAAATAATTCTTTAGCATTAACTCCTTTCACATTTAATCCCATGTGTTTATAAGAGTCCAATACTTGTTCAAATTCATTTTTACGTAATAAACCATGATCAACAAAGAAACAGTGTAATCGCTCACCAATAGCTTGATGTAATAAAACAGCCGCTACAGTAGAGTCAACACCACCAGATAAAGCCATAATAACATAATCCTGACCTAATTGTTCTTTAAGTTCGACTACCGTAGACTCTACGAAAGATTCTGATGTCCAATCTTGAGCACATCCACAAATATCTACAACAAAATTCTTAACTAAAACTTGACCATCCGTACTATGAGTAACTTCCGGGTGAAATTGAATACCCCAAGTCTTAGTACCTTCGATATGATATGCAGCAACACGAACTTGATCTGTGCTAGCTACAACTTTGAAATTACTTGGGACTTCTTTTATAGTATCACCGTGAGACATCCAAACTTGTGATTGAGTAGGAACTCCTTTTAATAAAAGATCGCTAGAATCTACAAATTGTAAATTTGCTCTACCATATTCTCTTATTTCAGAAGGTAATACCTCGCCCCCGCTTTGTTGAGCAATGTATTGTGCTCCATAACACACTCCTAATAAAGGAAAGCGTTCTTGAATATTTCTAAAATCAATTTGAGGCGCATCTTCTTGACGTACAGAATATGGACTCCCTGAAAAAATAACACCTTTGACAGTGTCATCAAACTCAGGTAATTTATTAAATGGGTGTATCTCACAGTAAACATTCAATTCACGTACTCGACGTGCAATCAACTGCGTATATTGTGAACCAAAATCAAGGATAATTATTTTTTCAGACATGACACAAAGTTACAATTTACAGTTGAAAAATCAGAAACGAAATTAGCACTAATTAAGCCTTATAAAAATATTTTAATACCATTTTTTAAAAAAACTATTATTGACGTTAATCAAAAGTATTTTTCGCTTAAACAACATAGAAAAGCAACAGATACAACACTAAGTACCTGTCGCTAACTCGCTAACATACAGACTAACTCCTAGAATACTAAATCTTAGTAAAATTCCACTTCATCCCAAGCGAAAACCATCTTTTTGGTAATAAAATACTTCCAACCTCCTTGTAACTCTGATTAAATAAATTATTGACATCCAAAGATATATTGATAGTATTGATTACATAGCCTACTTTAATATCAGAAATAAAATAAGGCTTATTCAATTCACGCTCAATCCATCGATTAGCTAAACCAATATTAATCATGTTTATGCGATAACTAGCACGAAAAATAGCTTGGTGTTTAAGACTCTCCAAAACATACTTAGATATTATACCATCTTCGTATATTTTCATTTTAGGATTTAAATAATTATAAGATGCATCAATATTCAAATGTTGGTTAGATGAAAATAAAAATTTATAACCTGCACTAACATTGATCCCGTCTATCTTATTATCGCCTAAATTCTGTGCTTGGAATACCATATCTGGATTATCAGATACCCAATCAATAAATTGATCGATGCGCCTGTTAAAATATCCAGCTTGAATATACATGTCATTCGTAAAGTAACGGAAATTAAATTCATATTGCCATGCATTCTCTGGAGTCAAGTTGGCATTTCCTATATTTTTAACTTGTTTCAAATATAGATCTGTATAAGATGGTAGTCGTTGACTTGAACCTACATTAAAAGATGCTTTAAACTTACTCGCGAGCATATAAGAGGCATCAATTCCTGGGAATACTTGCCAACCATATTGTGTATTGTAATTAGCATATACACCAAAATTCAAATATAAATTTTGTATAGCTTCGGTTTTGTATTCACCATACAGGCCGTGATTATAACGATGATGATCTCCAATATTGGTGCTGACTATTTTTTCAGAACGACTTTCGATCCCAAAACCAAAATCACCTATTTCCGAATGCCATAAACTATTAATTTCAATTGCAGCTGCATTAGTTTCGTGCTCTGACCTTGCTTTACTCAGATCATTCCTATAGTAACGATAATCATCTTTATTATTTCGATAGCTAATCCGTGGTTTGATAATCAAACGATCATTTATACGATGTGAATAGCCAAAAGAGCCAATAATAGTTTTCACTAATTCAAAAGATTCTTTATCGCCAGGAGCTGCATAAAAACCGTTAGCTCCAAATTGATTATCTACATATCCAAACATCACATTAGCTTCATTAGCATTATTAAACGTGTACTTACTTTGATAGAACACCTTTTTATCCTCAGCTGCACTGTTATAGCGCATACCATTTGATCGACCATACCCTAGACTAAGGAGATGACGATAATTTTCTGAACCAATATTAAGCACAGCTTGTGCCATACCTGCAGCATAAATCCCTTTGCCATCAGCCTCTTCTTTTGACTCAAATGATGAACCTGACTGAACATTGATAGATACATTATTAGCTATAATTGTGCTAGTAATAATATTTATCGCCCCTGTTAATGCATTTATGCCATATACTCGAGCTGCCGGCCCTTTCAATACTTCTATACGCTCAATAGCATCTAAGCTAACAGGTATATTCATAGAAAGATGTCCAGTCTGTATATCCGATATTTTAATACCATTCAAAAGTATCAAAGTTTGATCAAATAGGCCGCCATCAATACTAATATCAGCCTGTATACCGAAAGGCCCTCTTTGACGAACATCAACACCACTTATATAAGATAACACTTCATTGATTGAGCGTACTGGCAATTGATTAATTTCAGCTTTATCAATAATTTGAATATTGCGGCTTTGTTTATTAAACGGAATTTGCAATCTATTCTCATTAATCATCACTACGTCTATTGAGGCTGTATCACGTTGATAATCCTGAGCACACAAGAATGTAGGAAACAATAGAAATGCTAAAAAACTATTTTTTTTGTTCATTGATATAATTATTTATTGCTGCAAAAGTCTAACCTTTTTAACAGAGGTACATAGTCCAGTTTTTATAAAATCAATGGTCCGGATTTCGAACAATAAGCAAAAAAATAGTACTTGATAAAATATTTTCGAATAACTCAGTATAAACATTTAAACTATTGAATCGTAAAAACAAGTAGCTCTTAAATAATGACAATATTTACTGTATTTAGGAAAAAATATTTAAAGTGACTATACCATATAAAAAAAGAATCGTTATGAAAGAATTATCAAATTATGTAAAGCGTACTCAGCGCGATTACACCTTAACATTCAAGTT
>CANRHE010000038.1 GCA_947630335.1 uncultured Sphingobacterium sp. | reverse complement strand
CGCGGAGAGCGAGGGATTCGAACCCCCGAACCTGTGACAGTTAACGGTTTTCAAGACCGCCGCATTCGACCACTCTGCCAGCTCTCCGCTGCAAAGATGCGACTTTTATCACGTAAAACAAACTTTATTTTTTCATTATAATTATCAAATTTCAATATACATTGTAAATCAATGTAATATATTTACTCAACAACCTTCAAAAAGGTAATTTCAAATTACATGAACAATAATTACTAATTGTTTAAAACATTTTTGACAAAAAAAAGTTACATCTTTGTTAGGGCAAGTTCATAAAGGGACTGAAAAAGAATATAATTTTGTATAAATGATAAAATCAATAATTGACATACTTACTAGTTGGGAAATAGATATGAAAACTATACTAGCTAGAGTAATTCTTGGTCTAGTAGTATTATTTATTTTTTATTTAATAGCTAAAGTATCGAAATACCTAGCTAACCGTGTTAATTCAAAATTTCTTTCCAAATACCCTGATGTACAGTTAATATTTGCGAATTTATTTTATTTCTTTTTCTTAGCAATCGGTATTTATATATTCTTAGAAATTGTTGGGCTTGAACAATATTTTGTAAAGATACTTGCTGGTGCAGGTATAGCGGGTATTATTGCTGGTTTTGCACTTAAAGATATTGCCTCAAATACTTTTTCAGGCTTTTTATTATTCTTAGAAAAACCCTATAAAAAAGATGATTGGGTTCAAATAGATGGGCATTACGGGAAAATATTAAAAGTAGGTGTAATTACAACATCTATGATTAATAGATCAGGTCATCAAATTTATGTATCCAATCAACTCATCTACTCAGGAGTCTTTATTAACTATTCCACTTATGCCCAGCGAGCGATAAAAATACAAACAGATGTCATTCAGCATTTTGATATAGAAAATATTAAAAGAGCCCTGTCAGCGGAGTTAAATACTATAAATGGAATTGTAGCCGATATACCTATTCAATACTACATAAGTTCAATAAATGCTGGGGGAAATTTCACATTAAGAATATATTTGATGGTACATTTTAAAGATGAGCGTGAGCACCTCGATATTGTGAGTCAAATAATATACTTAATTAAAAAAGCTAGTATTAACAATAATATCGTGATGCTCAACACACTATGGATTTCAGACGAAGATGACACTACTTCTGTAGGAGATTATGGTGCTGGTGGTTAAATTTAATACTTTAATTTAAAGTGCTTAAATAATTTTGACCACAACCATATTGGGCCATATATCATTAATTTAGCAAATTCTCTACCGTTAATATTTTGTTCTTTTTTGCATAAAGCTATTAAGCCCACGAAGCCGATAAAAGCGATTAGACTACAAACTAATATTACTGTAGGGCCTCCATCTTTTTCTACATATTCTAATTGTACAATGAAAAAACTCATTATACTAATTACGAATAATATCGCATAAGATAAAGTTGGTGCTAACTTCAAGTAGGTGTATATTACTATAGCTATGAAAAAAGACCCCCAATTCAAGAAAGTATGCATATTGTTATTTACAAGAAATTGAAATTGAGGGAAAGGAATCATCCAAATCAATCCCATCACGCCGAAAAAAGCTAAAGATAAAAATAAAGCATATAACCATTTGTTGCCGTTAACGAAGTATTTATCAAGTTCAGCAAAATGACGATCCACAGGTCTTAGCACTTCTTCTGTATTTTTTGATTGTTTGGTTTTCCTATTCATAGTGCAAAGATAATTATTATTAAAGGGATATAAAACCAAGTAAACAAATACATATATGACTAACTAGATGGGTATATAATCAAGACCGGCCTAGGCATAACAACTGATTAATATCAGCTTATTATTAAATAATTAGACAAGAATAATTTTACAAAAAAAATATTAATACAATGATCTTATACAATAATTGAATTCAAAGACTTACCTTTGCCCCTTACTCAAAAACATCAAGATTCTTTTAATATGAATAAAGGTTTGATTGCCTTAGCTTTTGGAGGTTTGGCTATCGGAATGACAGAGTTTACTATGATGGGTATTCTTCCTGATATAGCAAACAATATACACATAGATATACCCACTGCAAGTAATTTAATTGGTCTATATGCCCTAGGAGTTGTTGTTGGAGCTCCCACTCTAGTTGTATTTACTTCTAAATATCCAGCAAAACAAGTATTACTTTTTTTAATGCTTTTGTTTTTTATTTTCAATGCCCTATTTACCATCGCGCCTAACATCTGGAGTTTGTTTTTGGCTCGTTTTATTTCTGGTCTACCGCATGGAGCATTTTTCGGGATTGGATCCGTGGTTGCAGCCAAACTTGCGAAGCCAGGAAAAGAGGCGCAAGCAATATCTATTATGTTTACTGGTATGACCATAGCAAATCTAATCGGCGTTCCCTTAGGTACTTATATAGGTCATGAGTTCAATTGGCGTATAACCTATGCTTTTATCAGCTGCCTTGGATTAGTTACTTTTATAGCTCTATATTTTTGGATGCCCATTATACCAGCTGATAAGGATAACCATATAAGAAAACAAATCAGTTATTTTAAACGTTGGGATGCCTGGTTGATGGTAGCTGTTATTGCAATTGGTACTGGAGGACTATTTGCATGGATCAGCTATATCTCTAAACTCGTGACTAATGTATCTGGCCTTGCGGAAGGAAGCGTATCTACTGTCATGGTACTCATTGGTGCTGGTATGGTAATAGGTAATTTTATAGGTGGTAAATTAGCTGATACAATATCACCTAGTAAGGCAACTATCATTTGTTTTCTGTCTATGGCTGTTTGTTTGCTTACATTATTCTTCACAGCTCATATTACAGCTTTAGCCTATCCTATGGCCTTTATTACAGGAATGATAGCCTTTACAATAGGGTCACCTCTACAAATGATGCTTATTAATAATGCTAAAGGAGCAGAAACATTTGCCGCAGCAGCGGGACAAGCGTCTTTTAATATTGGGAATTCTTTAGGAGCCTATTTTGGTGCAATACCTATTGCGATGGGACTTACTTATAACTATCCTTCTTTGGTGGGCGTGACTATGGCTACAGTAGGTGCTATATTAGCATTTGTATTCTTAGTTAAAGTAGAAAAACTTAAATAAGAACATTATTCCAAGGCTTATAAGTCTTGGAATAATGATAAATATTTAGTGATTGCTTCCCTTTTTGGTTGATCAAGGTTGAAATCTAAATTTTCGGTTAAATAATATTTGTAATCAAAATTAGAAATTGGTGGTAAACCAGGGATTACATCTTCAGCATGAGACACCCCTTGTCCTAAAGCGTGATTAAAAGACTCAACAAAGGATTTTGGCAATTCCTTATTAGAAGCCCAAACGGCAAAAGCGAATGGTAAACCCGTAAATTCTTTCCAGAAAAAACCTAAATCATATACGTATTTTACGGTATCTTTTTTACCAAAAGTCCTATCTCCAATCAATACATACGCGTCCGCCTCTCCTTCTGTTACTATTTCCACCTCACGTTTCCAATAATGTTTAAGCAGAATGCGTGCTAAGCCATTAGAAGTTCTTGATTGTTTATCTAATCTTAATGAATCGATTTCTTCTATAGGTTTGTTGGAGAAAATAAAAACCGAATCGACTGCACCATTCGAACCTATACAATAATCAGTTATAATATTGTAATTGGGTAAATCCAATAATGCTGCTACAGGAATAATACCCATATCTACCTCATCTTGTATAACCCTCCTAGCACACTCTGC
This sequence comes from uncultured Sphingobacterium sp., assembly GCA_947630335.1. Taxonomy (GTDB): domain Bacteria; phylum Bacteroidota; class Bacteroidia; order Sphingobacteriales; family Sphingobacteriaceae; genus Sphingobacterium. Next base: position 13,842 of record CANRHE010000038.1, on the reverse strand, counting down.
TGGATAGTCAACACTCAAATCTACCTCGTCTATAATAGGTGAAGACTTTATACCTTTCAAAAATGGCAGTGTATTGGTATAACTTACTGCTGATATTTTTATTTTGTGCATTGTAAATCTTCTAAATGTCTTGTATTAAATGCGTCGATGATTCTATACATACCATCTTGATATTCAACGACGTAAAGCGACGTATTGGTATGAGAAAAATCATCCATTTTACTTATGGGGATACCTGTCAAATGACACAACAAGATACGCAATGCTCTTCCATGCATACAGACCAAAACAGTCTCCTCCTTATCTTGCTGCAGCATGTACTTAAATGCTTCTTGCTGTCTTAAAGCCACTTGATTCGGTGATTCACCTTGTTCTAAGGCATGATCGAGCTCACCATTACGCCAAGAAGTCACCAACTCGTCAAAGCCCTTCAGAATGGAATCATTCAGATCCTGCCCCTCATATACCCCCCAACTAATTTCATCCAAACCTACTAAAGGCTCATTAGGTATACCTTTATTAATAAATTGCTGTACAGTCTGTTCTGTACGTAATAAGGTAGAAGTATATATTTTATCAAAAGGAATGTGCTGATAAGCATTAAAAAAAGCTTTAGCTTGTTGCACTCCGTGATCATTCAATGGTGAGTTGATGCCGCGGCCTTGAACAATACCCTTTAAATTCAAGTCTGTCTGACCGTGTCTGATAATATAAAAAATCTTTTTTTTCAATATAATATTAATTTACTACTGGTAAAGCATAGTATTTTTTAGCTTTATCATCTTCAAATACAACATCATTATAATCCACTACAACCTTATACAAGGTATCTCGTTCGATAGGATGTCTTCCAACATTTTTAATTAATTCGACCAACTCTTTTGTGGTCATCGCTGGTGTTTGTTCCTCTGCACCTGCCATACTATATATCTTAGTAGTATCATCGAGAGTACCATCGATATCATCCACACCATAAGCTAATGAAAGTTGAGCTGTGTCTCTTGAAATCATTGCCCAGTAAGCTTTAATATGATCAAAATTATCCATATATATGCGAGATATCGCATAATTGCGAAGATCTTCTATAATTGAAACCTCTGGTACATGAGACATTTGATTCTCCTTATTCCTGAATTTTAAAGGAATGAAAGTTTGAAAACCTCCTGTTTTATCTTGCAGTTGTCTTAATCGCTCCATGTGATCCACTCGGTGCCAATACTCTTCAATATGACCGTATAACATCGTGGCATTGGTACGCATTCCCAGCTTATGAGCTTGCTCGTGAATATCTAGCCATTGTTCTGCTGTACATTTATCATGTGCAATTTTTTCGCGTACCTCAGGATGAAATATTTCAGCCCCCCCCCCAGGCATTGATTCTAAACCACATTCTTGGAGATATTTCATTCCTTCATAATGGCTTATCTTTGCCTTCTTAAAAATATAATAATACTCTACAGGCGTCAATGCTTTGATATGCAACTCAGGTCTATGAGCTTTACATTGACGAAAAAAGTCAGCATAAAACTCCAAATTCTGCTTAGGCACTACGCCTCCAGTAATATGCACTTCGGTAACGGGCTCATCATCATAACGTCGAACAATATCCATCATTCCTGAAACGTCCATTTCCCACCCTTCATCTCGCTGCTTGATTAAACGTGAATACGAGCAAAACTTACAGTCATATACGCAAACATTCGTCGGCTCTATATGAAAATTCCTATTGAAATAAGTATAATCACCGTGTTTTCGCTCACGAATATAATTCGCTAAAACTCCTAAGTAATTTAACTCTCCTTTTTCATACAATAAAACACCTTCGTCAAAAGAAATACGTTCTCCATCTAATACTTTCTGTGCTATATTCTTTAAATCTGTAGCTAAGTTCTCATCATTCAATAAGAAACTTAATTTTTTTTCAGCATTCATATTTCTTCTATTACAAATAGTCTCTGATACGTAAAAATTATGATAAACGGCGATCTTATGATTCAGCAAACTGTTGCATATCAATAAGACGTCGATATAATCCATTATTTTCCATTAACTCTAAATGGGGCCCTACCTCCACAATCTTACCGTCTTCTAATACTACGATCTTATCCGCATTCTGAATTGTGCTTAATCGGTGAGCAATAACAATCGTCGTACGATTTTCCATTAATTTATATAATGAGTCTTGAACTAATCTTTCGGATTCAGTATCCAATGCAGAAGTAGCCTCATCTAATAACATAATAGGAGGATTTTTTAGTACGGCACGAGCTATACATAATCTTTGTTTTTGTCCTCCTGAAAGTTTAGACCCACGATCTCCAATATTAGAATCATAACCATACTCAAGTTTAGAAATAAAGTCATGAGCATTGGCTATTCGCGCAGCAGCCTCTACTTGTTCTAAGGTAGCACTTTCATTACCAAAAGCAATATTATTAAAAACCGTATCATTAAACAATATGGACTCTTGATTAACCATCCCTATCAAGCTGCGTAAAGACTCCTGATTGAGATCTCTCAAGTCTTTATTATCAAATAATATGGCTCCAGCATTCACATCCATAAAACGGGGTATAAGATCTACTAGTGTAGATTTACCTCCTCCAGACGGGCCTACTAACGCTACCGTTTCGCCTTTGTTAATCTCCAAATTAATATTTTTCAAAATGGGTTTCTCATCATAAGCAAATTGTACATTATCAAATATAATCTGATGCTCAAAGGTATTCACTTCAATTGCATCAGGTTTATCCTGTACTTTACCTTTAGCATCTATTAACTCTAATACACGCTCACCTGCAGCTAAACCATTATGTATGTTGCTAAATGAATCCGTCAAAGCCTTAGCAGGACGCATCACCTGCGAAAATATACCTATATAAGTAATAAAAGCACTGGCATCCAAGCTACCCTTTCCAGATAAAACTAAACTTCCACCATATAACAAAATAATAGCAACCATAGTAACACCTAATAACTCAGATACAGGTGAACCTAGTTGTTGTCTTGCTGCCATCTTCCGCATTACACTAGCGTAATATTCATTTTCATTTTCGAATCTCTTTTTGACAAAAGATACCGAATTAAATGATTTGATGATCTTAATTCCTGAAAGAGCTTCATCCAGATAAGTAATCATATTGGCAAAAGACTGCTGACCAATCTTAGCTTCATGCTTCAAATTTTTAACAATCCTACCGATAACAATACCAGAGATTGGTATTACTAAAATAGAAAAAAAAGTAAGCTGTGGAGAAAGAAAAAACAAAGTAGCCAGATAAGCTATCAGTTGAAGTGGCTCTTTAAAAACGACCTGCAAAGTCCCTGTTACTGAATACTGAACAGTCTGCACATCAGAAGCGATCTTTGAAATCACATCCCCTTTACGTTGACTAGAAAAGAAGCCTAAATCTAAATCCATTACGTTATCAAAGACAGCTTTTCTCAGTTTTAACAAAGTGTGAATTCTAAAATTTTCCATTATACGTTGACAGAAATAACGAAAAAGATTAGAAATAAATACTGAGATCACGATAATCACACAAATATACTGTAATGCTTGATAGGGACCCAGCTCATAATAAAGAGTATTAGATAAGTAATTAAACCATTCTTTAAGATTATAAAAATGCTCTGGCTGTTGAAGTACAGGAGCTATTACACCTTCCTCTTCTCCTGATCCTTTAAATAATACCGATAATAGCGGCATCAGCAAGGCTAGATTTAAGGTACCAAATACGACAGTAATAATAGTACATATAACGTAAGGTATTGCGAATTTGCTTATCGGATAGGCAAATGAAATTAATCTAAAGTATGTTTTCATCAAAAATATTAATTAGACAAATTTAAGAAAAAAAAAAGGCTTAACGAGCAATTTCACCTATCTGACTAAAATGTTGCAAATAGTCAGTTTTTCTGAAAATTAAATGGAATTTTGTATCCGAAAAATTAAACAAAGCAATTAAGATTTTATATTTTTAGCATCAAATTAAATTTTAATGGAAATCGAAGTTGCAAAAAGGCTACAACAAACAGAAGAGTATTACTTCTCAAAGAAGTTACGTGAGATTGATCAGATGAACCAGGCCGGTGCACAAGTTATTAATTTGGGGATTGGAAGCCCTGATTTACCGCCACACCCTGAGGTCATCCAAGTATTACATGAGCAAGCATCATTACCCCATACACATGGTTATCAAAGCTATAAAGGGGCTCCAATTTTGCGTCAAGCTATTTCTGATTGGTATGAGCGATATTATAAGGTGACTTTAGATCCTAACACAGAGATTCTACCTCTAATTGGTTCCAAAGAAGGAATTGTACATATATGCATGACTTACCTACAGGAGGGTGATGAGGTATTGATACCTAACCCTGGCTATCCAGCATATACCAGTGCAGTACGATTAACGGGGGCTACCATAGTAAAGTATGAACTCAGCGAACAAAATAATTGGCTGATTGATTTTGAAAAATTAGAGAAACAAGATCTTTCAAAAGTAAAAATGATGTGGATGAATTATCCACATATGCCTACAGGAGCATCAGCTGATTTAGATTTTTTTACTAGAGCAATAGCATTCGGTAAAAAACACAATATTTTACTGGTACACGATAATCCTTACAGTTTTATACTTAATGATAGTCCCAAGAGTATTTTAGAAGTTGAAGGGGCATTAGATATCGCCATAGAACTCAATTCACTGAGTAAGTCATCGAATATGGCTGGCTGGCGAATCGGTATGCTACTTGCTAGTGCGGATAGAATAAACGAAATATTGCGTTTTAAAAGCAATATGGACTCTGGTATGTTTTTACCTCTTCAATTAGCCGCTGCTAAAGCATTAAATCTCGACCACTCATGGTACGATGATATTAATAAAGAGTATGCTTTACGTAGAGAGAAAGTATTTGAGATCATGGATCTATTACATTGCAGTTATAATAAAAATCAAGTAGGATTATTTGTATGGGCAAAAATACCCTCAAATTATACAGATTGCTATGCACTTGCCGATGATGTACTCTACAAGGCTAAAGTATTCATTACGCCTGGTGGAATCTTCGGCTCTGCTGGAGATCAATATATACGCATTAGCTTATGTGGTAATCTTGATGTATTGGATAAAGCAATATTGCGTTTAAAAGACAATTTATAAAAAAATAAACTATAACATTTATTAAAAGCAATGAATATAGCTATTGTCGGTATTGGATTAATCGGTGGATCTGCCGCAATCCGATTACGAGAGACAAAAATGTTTGATAAAATTATCGGTGTAGATAAAAGTGAGGGAAATCAAAAGAAAGCCTTACAATTAAACATCGTGGATGAAATTCTTCCTTTAGAAGAGGCTATAAAGTCTGCTAAAGTGATTATTCTGACCGTACCTGTGGATGTAATAATGAGCTTAGCTCCTTATATACTAGATCAAATAGATGATCAAGTAGTGATTGATATGGGATCAACAAAAATTAATATCCTTAATCTGATTGCTGATCATCCTAAAAGAGGTAGATATGTGGCCGCACACCCGATGGCAGGTACAGAGTATTCAGGTCCTGAGGCTGCTATACCAAACCTTTTTCAAGGCAAAAACATGGTGTATGTTGAGGCATTCAAATCAGATGAAGATGCATTTGACTTAGCTGATGCAATAACTGATCAGTTGGAGATGAAATCTTTATTTATGAATGCCGAAGAACATGATATGCATACCGCATATGTATCGCATATCTCTCATTTGACTTCATTCGCATTAGCCCTTACTGTCTTAGAAAAAGAAAAGTCCCAAGGCCGAATTTTTGAGCTTGCGGGCTCGGGGTTTGAATCTACGGTACGTTTAGCAAAATCGTCACCCGATATGTGGACACCAATTTTTAAACAAAATCGGGAAAACGTATTGGAGGTTCTAGAAGAACATATTAAACAACTTCAAAAACTACATAAAAAATTAGAAAATGAAGAGTATGATGAGCTCCACAAACTCATCAAGAAATCAAATAAAATTAAGCGCATAATCAAATAATTTATAAAGTAAAAGGGAATCGAATCGATTCCCTTTTACTTTATAAATTATTTGCTATCTGCTGCAGTATTAAATTCTGAGAATTCATCTGGTTGTATCGGCACTCCATACATGGAAGCATAATTTTTAGTGAAAATAGCGCCGAAATAAAGAATCAATGCAGAATAATACACCCAAAAAAGAAGAATTAATATTGACCCCGCAGAACCGTATAGTTCAAATTGCTGTGAATAATCCAAATAAACCCCTATTAACCATTTACCAATCATAAAAAGTGTAGAAGTAAATAAAGCACCAACAAATGCATCTTTCAAACGAATCTTAGCATCTGGTAGCTCTTTAAAAATATAACAGAATAAAATATTGACAATAACGTATACAACTATTAAATCAAGAGAATTCGCTAAATCTATTTCTTCAACATTAAATTTTACAGCAAGCTTATGATAGAATATTTCAATAAATGAGTCAATAAAAAGGGATATAACTAATATGAGTCCGAATATACCTATCATTGAAAATGATAGAAATTGATCAACAATAACGCGTAAAAAATTTTTCTTAGGCTTTGATTTTATATTCCAAATTTCATTAATTGAGCTTTGAACCTCCGAAAACATGCCAGACGCGGAATACAAGAGTGTCGCCAACCCTACAACAGTTTCTAAAATATTAGAAGCTGAAAAACCCTTATTAGTTACAATTTCTTGAATTTGATTGGTGACTTGTGTTCCTAAAAGTTTGTTAATATGTAAAAACAGTTTATCAGCGACTTCATCCTCTTTAAGAAATAAACCTAAAAAAGAAATTAAGAAAATAGCAAAAGACGGAAGAGCAAAAGTAGTATAATAAGCTAATGAAGCACTCAGCTTCGTACACTCCTTATCCATAAAATCGTGGATACAATTTTTGATTAATTTAATAATACTAGTAGTATTACGATTCTGTCCTTCCATTAATAATATTGATATCTATCTGAAAAACTTAGTTTGTTCTAGAATGCAAACAATTAGCTACAAATATGGTTTTTATTATGTGTCAATAAATGCATTTTAATTTTCTATCCATCTTATTTTTTACGATAAAGAACAGAAAACATGTCATATCTTCTATACAAAAAACATGAAATACAATTATATTTCATATTAAGAAAACATTTTTAACAAAAATACTGTTATACATTATTAGTAACATACTAATATAAATCATATGAAAAATCTAAAAGTATTATCAGCAGTAGTTGTAAGTGGCCTGTTAGTTGCTTGCAATAGCGGTACCCCTCAAGAAAAAGCAGAAAATCAATCTGAAAAGTATGAAGAAAAGGCTTATGATGCTGCTAAAGAGGCAAACAGTGCAGCTGCAGATGCGGCAGGAAAAAGCATAGAAAGTATTATTTATTCTGATATGGCAGCATCTAATAAAGCAATAGCACAAGTTCCAACTCCTGCTCTATCTAATGACAAGGCAAGGGATTTATGTTCAAAACTGGGAAAATCAATTGTAAATAGAGTGAACGCATCAGACGAAAGACAAGTTCAAGATGCAGAAAAAGCAATTGTAAAAGAAAAACAAGAAATTGAAACAGCGGTGATCGACAAAAAAATTACTGAAGATGACAAGAATAGCATTTTTAAGTATGGTGAAGATTGCTTAAACGCTGCGAATAACATATAAATTATCTTCTATTTTCTATAGCCTCATTGAAAGAATTTTTAATGGGGCTTTTTTAATTAAAGCAAAAAAAAAGTGAATAAAAAAAGGAAAGCCCATTCTCGGGCGAGAATAGACTTTCCTATTAACCAATTATAAACTTAAATTATGAGACTGCAAATATATGTTTATATGTCTAGACAACCAAAAAAATCATGCGCTTTTATGCACATTTCACATTTTTTAACAAATAATAAAGCATTTATCGATCAACCTCTCCTAAAACTATATCTATTGAGCCCAAAATAGCTATTAAGTCAGCAATTAAAATACCTCGACTCAATTCTGGAAGTACTGACAAATTATTAAAACTGGGGCCTCTAGCTTTAACTCGTCTAGGGATATCTGATTTATCTTGAGTTTCAAAATAAAATCCCAGTTCTCCTTTCGGATTCTCAGCCCGTACGTAATAAGACTGTGCTTTGAGATTAACTTTTTTAGGGACCAACGCTCGAGGGTCAAAATCAGTGGTACGTGCAAAATCTTTAGTTAATCGCTCTACACATTGTTCAATAATCTTGACAGACTCTTTAATTTCATCTACTCTAACTTTATATCTGTCCCAAGAGTCACCTAACTGCCCCACCAATCCTTGGCCTACAGGAATATCAAAATCCAGTTCAGGATAAACTGAATAGCTATCTACTCGTCTCAAATCCCACTTTATACCACTAGCACGTAACATAGGTCCACTGCATCCGAAGTTAATAGCAACATCTGAAGGTAAAACACCTATATGAGCAGTTCTTGCAATAAATATTTCATTATGCGTCAATAGCTCATCCAACTCCACTAACTTAGGTTTGAAGTAATCAATAAATTCCTTACAGCGTTCTTCAAATCCAACAGGAAGATCATAGAATATGCCCCCTACCCAAATGTAATTATAAAGCATTCTCGACCCTGACGCCCATTCTAGCATGTTCATAATATGTTCTCTATCTCGAAAACACCACATAAACGGCGTAAAAGCCCCTATATCTATTCCGTAAGTACCGATAGCTATTAAGTGAGAAGCTATTCTATTGAGTTCACAAACCAATACACGAATGTATTCTATTCGCTTTGGTAACTTATCATCAATACCCAGCATTCGTTCTACTCCCATAACAAACGCATGGCTATTATTCATCGACGCAAGATAATCTAGACGGTCTGTGAAAGGAATAGTTTTGCCGTAGCTCATCGCTTCCGCGTGCTTTTCAAAACAACGATGAAGATACCCTAAATGAGGTATCACTTCTTTTACGACTTCACCATCTGTGATCAATTCTAACCGAAGTACACCATGGGTTGATGGATGCTGTGGTCCCATATTGATGACCATTTCCGTAGAACCGATATTATTAATTCTTTCTAGGTAATTATGATATGCTTGGCTATATTTTGCTTCCATCTTATTTAACTTGTTGTCGAAATCCCACGATACATTTCAGCTTCCGTATAGTCTTTCCGTAATGGAAAACCTATCCAATCATCTGGAAGGAGAATACGTCGTAAATCTGGATGACCTACAAAAAATATTCCCATTAAATCAAAGGCTTCACGTTCATGCCAATCTGCCGTGCGCCATATTGCACTCACAGAGTCTATCTCTGGCAGATCATTTAGAGCTCTACCATTGGGTAGCAAAACTTTTAATGTCAACTGATATTGATAAACTATAGAAGATAAATTATAGACTACAGCGAACTCATTCTTAGGAAAATAATCTACCGCGGTAATACTTGATAAAAAATCAAAATAAAACCCATTAGTATCACGAAGCCAGAGACATATATCTTTTAATTTATCTTTATTAACTAATATTGTTTGCTGTAATCCTTCATTTATTATAGTGGCTGAATCCTCACCAAAATTACGGTTCAACCTTTCGCATAAGTCATTTATCATGGAGCTAGTCTTCGAATTATCCAATTATCATCACTATTAATATATTCGATACGATCATGTAAACGAGAAGCTCTACCTTGCCAGAATTCAAACTTTACGGGTTTTAGTAAAAAACCACCCCAGAAATCTGGTCTTGGTAACACATCAACACCTTCATATTGTTTCTTGATAGCTTCTACGCGCTCTTCTAAAATAGTACGGTCACTAATGACCTTTGATTGCGGAGAGGACCACGCTCCTACTTGGCTATCACGAGGTCTTGATTGAAAATATTCAGTAGATGCTTCGTCTCCTAATTTCTCGGCATACGCTTCAATACAAACTTGTCTTTGAAGTTCAGGCCAAAAAAACAAAACACTTACCTTAGGGTTATTCTCGATTGCAATACTTTTAGCACTTTCATAATTAGTAAAGAAACTTAAACCATCTTCATTTATATCTTTCATCAACACAATTCTTGATCTTGGAAATCCGTCTTTTGTGACAGTTCCTAATACCATTGCATTGGGTTCCATAACCTCTGCTTGTACAGCCTGACGAAACCAAATCTCAAACTGTCGTAATGGATTTTTATCTATTTCATTTTCAGAAAGAGCAAACTTCGTATAATCTTCACGAATAGCTGCTATATCTTTATGCTTTATTGCCATAAATAAGTGATTTGCTAGACAAATTTACTAAAACATGTACAAAACACTGTTATTTAGATCACATATTAATGCTTTAATTTTATTTTCACATCATTTTTTGTAGTTTTAAGAAAAGTTAAATAGCGTATTATGTTCAATGATAATAGTATACCCCGCCAAGGCTGCTTATTATTAGCAGAACCCTTTATGTCTGATAGTGCTTTTGAACGAGCGGTAGTACTCCTATGCGAGCATGATGAGGAGGGCACTTTGGGTCTTATATTGAATAAACCTACTCACTTATTATTATCTGATATAATAGAAGATCTCAAAGAGAAAGAGGAATTTCCAATATTTATTGGAGGTCCTGTAGAATCGGGGATTCTATTCTTTGTTCATTGTGCATTTGATAAATTACATAGTGGTACACATATCTTAGATAATATATATTGGGGAGGAGATTTTGACAGACTCTTACTTTTAATAAAAGAAAATTTAATCCATTCTCATGAAGTTAAATTTTTCTTAGGCTACTCGGGTTGGTCACCTCAACAACTTTTAGATGAATTGAAGTTAAACTCTTGGGCTATAGACACAAAGTATGACTGTGATCTAATATTCCTTACAGAAGGAGAAGACCTTTGGAAAAAAGCAGTTATTAGCCTGGGTCCAAAATATGCACACGTTGCAAATTTTCCAAAAAGTCCAGATTTGAATTAATTATTGGTGTTGTAATTTTTTTACGATTAGACGGTTTCCGAAAAATTTCTCTAAATGAGTACCATCTCCATGTACTGTCCATACTTCCGTCGGATTCACTTCTTGGATATAATATAATAAGTCAGACCAATCAATATGATCTGATATATACAGACTCATATCATTATGATTCTGAAGTCTTTTCCATCCTGATGCAAATACCCGCACTACATTTTTAGCTCTAAAATAATTATTAAAAGTCATTGGAGGAACCAAATAAATTTTATTTTCTCCGTCTTTTAAAGACTTGCGATTATACACTTCATAATTAAGTTTTACAAACCCATATTTATCATATAACCTATGTATAGGCAAAATATTATTATGCGGATATACACTCTTTTTAGGACAGTATTCATTAATCATTTGGGTCAACCGCTGTGCTTTTCCTAATGCATAACATCCAAGCATAATATTTAAAGAAGTATCATTGAGCTTTTTTATTTCACTTACTGGGTCTGGATGTGATACTTCGGGATCTGCAAAGGTAGTCTCAGTAATTAACACATCAGCATTAACAATTTCAATAGGTTCACAAGTAATATCTTTTTGCAACTTATAATCTCCCGTATAAAGATATCTTACACCCTCATATTCCATCAAGATTTGTGCTGACCCCAAAATATGTCCCGCTGGAATAAAAGTTATAATTACATTATTAATATTGTACGGCTCATTAAAGGCTACTATTCGGTAAGATTTTTCGGATTCTTTGGTAAAACGATGTTTCATGAAAATATATGTACCTTCAGTACAGTATATTTCATTATGCCCTGGTACAGCATGATCACCATGAGCATGCGATATAATAGCTTTTTTAACTGGATATTTAGGATCTATAAAGAAGTCTCCATACTTACAATAATATCCTAATTTTGTCTCTATTAAAAAGTCGTCTTTTATTCTTACCATTAAAAACTAAGTATATCTTTATGAATCTTTTCTATTTGAGGTAATAGTGGAAGTACACCGTCATTAATAATGATATAGTCCGCTAATTTCTCTTTCTCCTCTTCAGGCATTTGATTTGCTATCCTTTTTAAGACTTCTTCTCGCTTAATATTATCTCGTTTCATTACACGATCTATCCGAACATCTAATGGGGCCTTAACTAATATGGTAGCGTCTAACAAAGAATAAGAGCCACTTTCAAATAATAAAGCAGCTTCTTTTAATGTGTAAGGAGCCATTTGTCTATTTGCCCAATCTTTACCCGCTTCAATTACAATGGGATGTACTATACTATTTAAGAGTTTTAACTTATTCTCATTATTAAATACTTCGGAGGAAAGCCATTTTCTATTTAATGTACCATCTTCGAGATAAACTTGAGGACCAAACGCATCTTTTAACAAAAGAATTAGTTTTTCATTACTAACCATTATAGACTTCGCTTGTTGGTCAGCGTCATAAAATGGGATTCCCAATGCTTTGAAAATTTTTGACACATAGCTTTTTCCTGTGCCAATTCCCCCTGTGATACCTATGTTCTTTGTCATTTAATTTATCTTCTTACAAAAAAATCAACATTCTGAGGTTCTACCTTTACAATCTTCACATAATCGGGAATCTGTGTCATAATGACAGGCAAACTCTTGACTTTATTCTTTTCCCAACCTTCCATATCAACTACTGCTTCAAAATCACTAGCAGAATATTTAGAATAGTCCTTTAAAGAAACAATCGCTGTGACAACTACTTTGGTAGGAATTGTACGAACAGACATATATCGCCTAGCATTCTCAATTTTTATGGGAACCTCTATTATTTTCTCGGTAACTTCTCCTACAGGAATAATCACTTCGGTAGTTGTGGGGTAGATGGTAATATTAGGCCTTTGTCTCTTATTAATATTAACTAAAGTCCGTACATCTGTATGAATATTTTTACCAGTAATGGAATCTGTTTCTAAATATTCTATGTTAGCTACATCTTCAAGGGGCCCTGTAATTGTAATATACGATGGGCTTGTGGAGGTTTTACCAATTATATTATATTGCTTTTTAAAGGTTAAGGCTGTAACTACTCGTACAGGTACTCTCCTTTGCGTTTGTTTGGAAAAGTCAAAATACAAGGTATCAGGAGAAACACTGATTACTTGTTTATCGATAGGAAACTGGCGGTTTATATAACCTATTTGATTAGCAAAAACAATAAAACTACGCGTACTCAAACTGCTTAAGTCCACTTTTATATTCGCAGTATCAGGATTTAACTTTGATAACATAACCTCCCATCCAGTCATTTTAATATTCAAACTTACGGTGTCTGATTGCAAGGGATGGAATGCTTTTTTTTCGGGTATATTAACGTACTCAATCCCAGCCTTGATCGTATAGGTATACTTATTAGACCCTGCAATCAATAACCATGCTATAAAAGAAATTAAGACACATCGAAAAAAAACTATAATTTTCCGTCTTTGTACTTTATTTATTCTTTGTTGAGCCATGTTTAACAAAGATAATTAAATCCTTCAATTCCTTTCCTTTTAGAAAAATATTCGAACATAAAAAAAAGATTTTTCCCTAATTAAACACAATGAATTAGGGAAAAATCTTTTACTTCCTTATAAAATTTATAAAGGATAGGTACTATTATTTTACTTCAGTATTAGCTGCTTTTGATGCATCTAATGCAATTGCTGATTTATCAAATTTGATACGAACTCCAGAACCTACATCTACTAAGAAAGTGGTATCACCAACTTCTACAATACGTCCGTGAATACCTGCAGTAGTAACTACTTTAGCATTTACGCCTAATTCTTGAATGTACTTTTTGTGATCTTTTTGTTTTTTCATCTGAGGTCTGATCAT
>CANRHE010000037.1 GCA_947630335.1 uncultured Sphingobacterium sp. | reverse complement strand
AAATCGACTTTGATCCGTAGTGATTGGCATATCTGATTCTCGAAAAGATATACCACAAGACTCCTGTCCTATTACCCAACTACCTATAATTGAAAAACCAGAATCCTCTTTATGTAACGTAGCTAACTCTTGATAGATTACCCCCTCTTCTCCATATTCGCCATCCGTGGAGTAAATCATTTGATCATCATAATACATCTCCACATTAGCACCTTCACGAGACAAGATAGGCTTACGCACAAAGTTTTTTAAGTGTGTAGGTTTATCAAAATAAGAAGCTAATAAATAGGGATGATTAGGAAAGAGCTCCCATAAAACAGGGAGAATAGCTTTATTTGACAACAGCATTTTCCAAGATGGTTCTATCCATTGAGCGTCCAAACTATCATTAACAATATGGTTAGCAAACTCCTCTCTTACCATCCATTCCCAAGGATATAATTTAAATATTGATTGAATATCCTCTCCTTCCAAATCGACAAACTTGCGTCCATCCCAACCAATATCATCAATATAGATTAGCTTCGTTTCTATTCCAGCTTGTATTGCAGTATCGCGCAAATACTCTACATTCGTCAAATCTTCAAGTGTTTCCTTTGCACAAGAAAAATGAAGAGAAGTTCCCTTCAAATGGGATTTCAAATCAGACCAAGTAGCTATTAATTGTTCATGTATACTATTAAACTGGTCAGTCAGTTCAGGAAAGTAATGCTTTTTCCAATACCATTGAACTATTCCAGCTTCAAATAAAGATGTAGGGGTATCTGCATTGAACTCAAGCATCTTTAAGGATCCGCTTTTGGCATCATAACTAAAGTCAAACCTTCCATAAATTGAAGGATCGTCGTTTTCCCATGAACGCTCTATATGATGAATCATAAATTTTGGAATATGGAAGCGCTCATATTGTTTGTGCTGTATAATATACTCGACAGCTTGTAGGCACATTTGCCATAGCTCATTAGTAGCTTTATATATAAGATCAGCATCCTTATTACTAATCTCATAGTAGTAATCATCCACCCAATATGGCACACCGCCTAGCGTGTGATATCCATAGCCAATTGATTCTAATCTTTGTTCCCAATTGGGATCAATTCGAAGTGATTTAATTTGCATCTAAGAACCGTATGAAGACCTTGGAGATGTAGCTGACTGTCCACTTTTACCAAAACCACCTCTTTGAGCTTGAAAAGCAGCCGCTTTACCTGCATTCGTACCTGAGACAGACTGTGGATGTAAGTTATTATTTGCATATCCCAAGCCCCCACCTAAATGCCTAAAAGCCATAAACCATAATAATGAAGACCCCATACCACCTCCATTGCGACGACCTTCTTCATAATTATTAGTTACCTCAGTATAGGGTGCAGTACTATCAGCACGCATGTATACGCGTTGCTTATCAGTTGTATTTTGACTTTGACTAGGACCTTGAGCACATGAAGCCAATACTGATGTGATCAAAACCAATTGTATACTTTTCGATGTTTTTTTTCTCATTATTGAACCGTTACGTATATAGGTACTTTACTTAAATTTTTAGTCGAATCTGTAGCCTCCCAAGTTTTGGGTGAACTTTCTGTTTTCAGCGTATCACTTTTAGAAGCAATCTGTTCCCCATTAAACCAAATATATTGGGTAGTAATATGCAAGACCGAATCGCCTTGTACTACTGTTTTTAGTGTTACCTCTCGCGCAGATTTTTTATCTAATTGCTCTAACGCCTGCTCTTTTCCTTGATTAGCACAACTCACAAAGGCAATAAAGGATATTACAGCGAATATATATTTCATAAGTTTTAAAAGATTTAAACTAACATAACCCTAGTTATATTAATACTAGATACAAATATAAACAAACTACGTTACACTAAGAGACCTTAATATAGACTACATAATTCCTGAAGTCCGCCAAGTATATTTTTTCTATATTTGCACCATTAACAAAAGCATCACATTCATACATTTTTATAATATAATTTACTTCCAATATCAAAGTAAAATGACTTTAACAAAAGACACACAAACCATCATTCTAGTAGCAAATAGGAATGAATTATCCTTTGAAACTAAAGATGAAAAAATCGCTATTTACGAAATTGGTGTTGGCAAAGTCAATGCTATAGTATCGTTATCTTTATTATTAGAGCAGATCAAAATTCTTGATATTAGACCTACCTTAGTGAATGTAGGTACTGTAGGTTCAACTCGCTATCCTATCGAACATGTTTTATATCCTAATCATTTTGCGCAAGGAGATGCTTATACTGATGGATTTTTCTTAGAAAATACAGTCTTCCTTACGGGTAAAGGGTTATTAAACAAAGTAAACCACGAAGACTTTGATTACAATAATTCAATATTGACATCCGATAGGTTCATTAATATCAACACAGCATTCTATCAAGATATTAAAGACCTCAACCCACAAGCCTTTGATATGGAAGCTTATGCATTAGCTTTTTTCTGTTACACCCATAATTTACCTTTCTATGCTATTAAGATTGTATCCGACAATTGCGACGGTACAGTAAAAGATTGGGAAAGTATATTAAGCAGTATATCTGGCAAATTAGGTACAATAGTAGATGATTTCTTAACTCAACTGCACTAAACTACCCAATGATTAAAAGAGGTTCTAGTTATATTTATATTTTAACCTCTTTTAATCACTTACAAAGGTTCTGAAATTCATTCGTTGTATACGAATAGCATTTAAAATCGCTAATAACGCTACCCCTACGTCAGCAAAAACAGCTTCCCACATAGTTGCTAATCCGTCTGCCCCTAAGATCAAAACAATTGCTTTTACTGTAAAAGCAAGTACAATATTCTGCCAAACAATCTGCTTCGTTTTCTTACCTATTCGAATTGACAAAGGTATCCTCGAGGGTTGATCATCTTGTATCACTATATCTGCAGTTTCAATGGTTGCATCCGAACCTAGCCCTCCCATTGCTATCCCCACATCACTAAGAGCAACTACTGGAGCATCATTGACACCATCACCCACAAAAGCAACTATCATACCTTCATCTTTGATTTGTCTCAATTTTCCGACTTTATCTTCAGGAAGTAAATCACCATATGCTTCTTCTATCTCAAGGATATTGCCGACATACTGAACAACAGTATCCTTATCCCCACTCAACATTGCAGATTTAACACCTAATTTCTTAAGCTCTTTAATTGTCCAAATCGCATCATCCTTAATACGATCTGCAATAGTTACATAGCCAATAAATTCCCCTCCATACGCAACTGCTAATACCGTATAAACTATAGAAGAAGGGTCTAAATTATAGGGGATATTAAATTTATCCATCAACTTAAAATTACCTACTAGTAATTCTTTATTGAGAATTATACCGCGCAATCCATGTCCAGTTATTTCTTCTACATCATCTATTACTATACCTCTATCAACCGGACCTACATATCTGTGCATAGCAGATGCTATAGGATGCGTACTCAATGACTCTAATGCATTTACATAAGAAAGTATAACGTCTTTGTACTGCTCAGTATTAAACACTACCTCTTGAACTTCAAAAACTCCTTCAGTTAAAGTTCCCGTCTTGTCCATTATCACTGTATTTACCTCAGCTATTTTATCTAAGTAATTACTCCCTTTAAACAATATACCATGGCGACTGGCAGCTCCTATTCCCCCAAAATAACCCAAAGGAATAGAAATTACTAAAGCACATGGACATGATATAACCAAAAAAATCAATGCTCTATACAACCAAGTATCAAATACATAATCGGAAAGAAAGAATGACGGAACAAAACAAATTGCAATAGCTAAGAAAACAACTATCGGGGTGTAAATACGAGCAAACTTACGGATAAATAATTCTGTTGGAGCCTTCTGCAGAGTAGCTTCTTGGATTAATTTCAATATTCTACTTAGCTTACTGTCTGCATACGCAGTAGTAACCTTTACTAAGCTAACTGCTTCTAAGTTAATCATACCGGCAAGTACAACCTCACCTTTGTGTTTTGTATCGGGTTTACTTTCACCCGTAAGAGCACTAGTATTATAAGAAGCCTTATCACTAATAAGTTCACCATCCAAAGCAAGCCTCTCACCTGCCCTCAACTGGATGACATCACCTATTTTTACAGTCTTCGCATTGATTACTTGAGGCTCCCCATATACTATAATAGTAGCCACATCTGGACGTTGATCCAATAGAGACTTTATATTACCTTTCGCACGTTTGACAGCAAGTCCTTGGAAAGCCTCACCAACTGCATAAAAAAGCATTACTGCTACAGCCTCAGGATATTCTCCAATACAAAATGCGCCGATAGTAGCCAATGACATTAAAAAGAATTCAGAGAAAAAATCTTTTTTAAATATTTTTATTAAAGCTTCTTTTAGAACAGGTGCACCAACAGGGATATAAGCAATAATATACCAACCTACACGTACCCATCCTTCAAACCATGTGGGACGCAAATAATGATCGAAGAAGATACCTAACAATAATATAACAACAGAAAATATTGAATAACCAAAAAGTCGAAAAAAATCTTCTTTTGAAATTGATGATAAACTATTCTTGTCCGACTTCAAAACCTTTGAATCATTACTATCAACTGAACAACAATCAACACTCATATTTAAATATTAAATTTATTTTTTGTCTTTGCCAATTAGTACAAAATCAATACCGAAAGATAGTACATATTCTATACATCTTTATAACTTAAACAATAATGGTACCTATTAGTTGACTCGAATATATTTTTCCGTAATATGTTGTTTAATTCCTAACTCGGGTATCTCTTCTACACCTTCTTGAATAAGCGTATCACCTTTGATTTGCATAGTAAAAACAAATTGCTTTCCTTCCCAAGGACGGTAGCTACAAAATTCCAAATTCTCAATGTACTTATTACCCTCTAATACATAGTTTCCTGCACCACTTACGAACATAGCCGAACTATCAACTCCTTTAGACAAATCATGATTAAAAAAGGAAAAGTAAGTGTCATTAAACATCTTTATCATTTTACTTTTAGATGAATCCACTTCTATTAATATCGTGTCAGTCCCTTTAATTGTTGTACTTTCCATTAGCTCGTAAGTACCATTTAAGGTTACAGATGGTTTAGAATTATGACAAGCAGTCATAAACAGAACTGCTAATGTACAGAAGTAAATTTTTTTCATTGTTTATTACATTGGTTAAACTAATATAACCAATAAAAACGACACCATAGATTTACTAATAAATTTATTAAAGATCTAATTATAATGAATCCCAAATATTACTCAATTTATTCTCACTATTTTTCACCGAAGCAATCTCCGATTTCGCCGAATAATCGTTAGCATTAATCGAAACTCCATTCTCTCCCTACACTTTCCACCATACCTTTGAGTCAACAAATACAAAGAAATACTAGATGCAACCAAAATTAAGCAGGGAGCGTCTCTTAAATAAGAAGAGAAAAAACAATCAACATATAAAATAAAAACCATGAAAAGAATAATAACAACCATCGCAACCGCATTCGTATTACTAATCGTATGTACAGCATCTGCCAAACCCCTAGCTAATCCACTGCGAACATTTGATAATAAAGCTATTGTCAAAACGTATTTAGAAGCACTTACTACTGGAGACCTACAATTCAACAAACATCTTTACACCAGCGACTTTAGCTATCGCAATGCACACAAAAATACCGAGATCAGTAAAACTGCATACCTCAATTTCTTAAAATCAACCAAGGGACTAAAGTACAATTGTGAGACATCATACGAAATATTAGATCAAACATCCGTGACGACAGTAGGTAAAGCAATCATGAAGTTCCCGACATTCACAAGGGTAGATTACATTACTTTACAACATACCCATGATGGGTGGAAAGTTAAAGAAGTAGTGACTTCATACCTCTAGAATAATAACATACTATCTGCTAATTAAAACAAACGGCTCAGACAGGTAATCCTGTCTGAGCCGTTTGTTTGCAAAATAGTACAATATTATATTACTATACTACCCAAAACTACCCTTTATATAATTCATAGTCATTTCTTCTTTTGGATTATTGAATATTTGAGATGTAGGCCCTTCTTCTTTTACTTCTCCAAGATACAAGAATACCGTTTTATCCGCTATACGCTGTGCTTGTTGCATATTGTGAGTCACGATAGTAATAGTATATTTCTTTTTTAGGTGCATGATCAATTCTTCAATCTTCAAGGTACTGACCGGATCCAAAGCCGAGCAAGGCTCATCCATAAGAATGACTTCGGGGCGTAGTGCTACCGCTCTAGCGATACACAACCGTTGTTGCTGACCTCCCGATAGACGTGTTGCTGGCATTTTAAGATCATTCTTTACCTCTTCCCATAGAAAAGCTTCTCGGAGTGCCTTCTCAATCACATCGATGCCATGAGGTAGATTATTTATCTTCAGTCCATACGCAATATTCTCATATATACTCTTAGGGAAAGGGTTCGCCTTTTGAAATACCATCCCTATACGCTTTCTAATCTCTGTTACCGGCACCGTTTTGTCGTATAGATCTAAATCTTCCAACTTGAGATTACCACTAATCTTTGCATCAGGCGACAAATCATGCATACGATTAAAACTCCTTAACAAGGTACTTTTACCACAACCCGAGGGTCCGATTAAAGCCGTAATTTCATTTTCAGCAAAAGCAACATTAATATTTTTCAATACCTGCTTTTGGCCAAAGCTGATATTAAGATTTTGTGCTGATAACTTAATATTCATTTTTTCTGTATTTATAACGTATATAGAATGCCGTCAGATTCATCAAAAAGACAACAATTATTAACACTAATGCTGTTCCATAAGCAATTGGGCGAACCTCCTCTATAGACTGGTGCTGAGTAGATAACATGTACAAATGATACGGCAAAGCCATAAACTCGTTATTGACAGCCCCACCTACACCATTAATATAAAACGCTGCGCCAGTAAACAAGATTGGTGCTGTCTCTCCTGCCGCTCGTGAAAGCGTCAACACTACCCCGGTCAGAATACCAGGCATAGCCGAAGGTATTACCACATCTTTAATTGTTTCGAACTTTGTCGCTCCAACCGCTAATGCTGCTTCACGCATACTTGCAGGTATACGCATTAGCGCCTCTTCTGTTGTTGTGATAATATAGGGTAGTGATAATAACCCAAGCGTCATTCCCGCAGCGAGCATAGATGTACCAAATTGTAGTGCTTGAACAAATAAAGCCAAACCAAAAAGTCCATAAATTATGGATGGCACCCCCGAAAGATTACGAATAGCTGCTCTAATGATCCGAGTTAACCAATTATTTTCAGCGTATTCATTCAAATATATCGCGCAACATACTCCAAATGGGATAGAGAATAAGGCAGTTAACATCGTCAACAAAACTGTTCCAATAATAGGCGTCAATATTCCCCCTTTGGTCATACCTTCACGAGGAATATCCGCAATAAAATTCCATGACAATGAACCCGATCCCTTCATTATTATTTCTAAAAGAATAACAATCAAAAAGAAACAAACCAAGCCCGTACTTAACAACAATGTGCCCCACTCGACTGCCGAGGATAGTTTAAATTTTTTACGCTGCATGATATTTTCTAAAACGGTTAATAAAGTATTCACCTACCAGATTTGCCACCAATGTCATTCCGAATAGCACAGTCGCAATTGCATACAATGCAAAGTAATGAGTCGTACGATAAGGTACTTCTCCCATCTCAATCGCAATTGTAGCAGTCATCGTCTTCACAGAGTCAAACATACCATCTGGCAATAAAGCTGCATTACCTGTAGCCATTAATACGGTCATTGTTTCGCCGACAGCACGCCCCACTCCCAACATAATCGCCGCTATTATTCCTGGAGCAGCAGCAGGTATAGTGACTTTGCATAACGTTTCCCATTTTGTAGCACCCAATGCATAACTTGCTTCTTTATATGTTTTAGGAATAGCATGGATTGCATCTTCAGCAATAGTAATGATTGTCGGCAAAGCCATTACTGCTAGCAATACGGCACCATTAAGAGCATTTAAGCCATTGGGCAAATTTGCTAAATCTGCAATACCAGGTCCAACCAATACAATACCTAAGAAACCGATCACTACCGAAGGAACTGCCGCCAACATTTCGATCATAGGTTTCAGAATATTCTTAACCTTTGCACTAGCATACTCCGATATAAATGCTGCTGTCCCAATACCGAGGGGAATCGCTATAAGCATCGCTCCAAAAGTCACCAAAGTAGTACTGACTATAAGTGGTAGCATGCCGTATTTAGGATTTTTACCTGTAGGATTCCATTCCATCCCTGTTATAAAATCGAAAGGACGAACATCCATGAAGAACGAAAAAGAATTATAGACCAACATACCCAAGATACCTGCCAATGCCGCGAGTACTAATAAGCCTGTAATCTTAAAAATATATTTGAAGGCAATATCTAACGATAATCGTGTTTTGAATCTCATCTGTATGAATCATTTAGAAGTATTATATATCCATATCAAGGCTATCTTTAATATAATAACCATGATCTTTGATCATTTTTTTACCTTGGTCACTTTTTTCAAAATTTACAAAAGGCTTTACCTTTTCCCAAGATTTAGTAGTTACAAATTGGTACAATGGTCTTTGAAAAACGTATAAACCTTCATTAATCGCATTTAAGTCCGTTGGAGAATAAGCTATATCATCGTTACTTTTTTTAATCCTCAACACCTTAATTCCTTGTTTATTCTCCGAATCATCATCCACGTATCCAGCACCAATATAACCTATGCCAGATCGGTCAGCTTTGACACCTTCAATTATCTGTGCATTACCGGTCATTTCTTTAGCAGCAGGTGAAAACTCAATTTTCAGTTTCTTCTTTACAAAGGAGTATGTGCCCGAGCTACTTTGACGGCCATATATATTAATAGGTAGGTCTATTTTCGTAATTTCATTCCAATTCTTAATCGAACCGTCCAGCACTTTTCCTAGTGTTTCCATATCGATTTCTTCCAAAGGAATACTTTTATGAACTACAAAAGCTGTTGCATCCTCCGCAAAGATAATGGTGACTAGCTCCATGTTTTTTTTCTTAAATTGCTCGATTTCTTTTTCCGATAACGGCCGCGAAGAATTAGCGATATCCGCTTGTCCATTTAATAAAGAAGTAATTCCTAATCCAGAGCCTCCTCCCGAAATTGCGATATTGAAACTAGGGTCTATTTCCGTAAATTTCTCAGCAAGATTAACAGCCAGGTTGACCTCAGTATCCGAACCTTTCATTTTAATAGAATGATCCTCAGCAGAACAACCGTTAAGAGATACAAGTAAAATTGAACTTATACAAACGACCAAACAGTCTTTAATATTTCTCATCGTCGCAAAAATGCTAATTTAGTGTTAACATATCTTTACGACAGCGTTAAACTAATGTTAACTCAATATGGACAGAATATGAATAGCTTATATGGTTATTCAACACTCCAGATGAATAGCACAAACCTAAGTAGACTTGATTATATAAACGATATATATATCCCTTTTTGTAATCATTAATCATTATTGGTACAATCCCTCTTTCCACTTGCCAACTCCTCTTCTGTCAGTGGAGCTGGTGGAACAACTTTGACGTCTTTTTCTATTTCGCATACTTCGACATACACGGCATAAGATGCAGGCTCTATAGGAGTACCTGTATAGGCGGCATATTCTCTAGTATATACAGCTCCAAAGTAAAGAATAGCCGATGTATAATATACCCACAACAATATAATCACAATAGCACTAGCTGTGCCATAGGTTCCTTCTGTATCCGAAGTACCAATATACAACCCAATCAAGAAGTGTCCAATTACAAATAATATTGCCGTGAACAATGCTCCAGTGCGTACAGTACGCCATTTGATATTCACATCTGGCAGTACTTTGAAAACTACACAGAACATTAAGAATATCAAACCTAACGTAATAAAGAAATTAATGAAAGAGAATAACTGCACGGAGTCCGCACCTATATAATGTTGGATCCGATCGGTCAAAGCCATCACTACTCCATTTATGATAAGAGTCACAACCAACAAAAAGCCCAAGCCAATGACCAAAGATGAAGACAGTAACCGGTCTTTAATTAGCTTTAGCCAACCCTTCTTCGCTTTGGAGCGCACATGCCATATATTATTTATTGAATTCTGAATATCTCCAAATACCGTAGTGGCAGCAATTAATAAGGTAATCACACTTATAAGCAAAGCGAGGTTAGATTTGCCTGATAGCGAAAGATTCTTGATAATACTCTGTACTTGTAGTGCTACAGTGTTTCCAACCAAACCTTTCAGTTCAGCAAAGACTTTCCCTTGAATCGCATCCTCACCCAAAAATATACCCGCCAATGATATCATCAAAACTAATATGGGCCCCACTGAAAAAACAGTATAATATGCCAAAGAGGCACTATACTTTAAGGCCGATTCATTCATGAATCCAGTTACCGTATTTTTTAAAATTGTAAAATGTTTCCTAATAAACTTTCTATTCTTATGATTCATATGGCGTTATTTCTGTCGAAACTTATCTAATATAGGAACAATTTTAGAATAGAAACGTTCGTTTAAATTTTATTCTCTGGGCACAAGGTCCACAAGCCATTTTCTTCATATAGGACCACCCCGGAATCATGTAAAGCAGCCAAAGCCACTTCTATAGGGTCATCATACCTTACTTTAGCATTGACTACTTTATTATTGGGGAAGCAATCCCAATCTTTTATCACAAAACCATACCAACGACTCATTTCTTCCACGTATGCTCGCAAAGGATAATCCTTGTAATCCCTTACTTCCTTAGTCCATAAGCTGGCCTTTTCAAAATTCATACGATCTGCAAAAACTAAGGTATCACGCTTTCCTTTACTTTCTGAAGCAGGTAATGCAACAATCGACCCCAGATTCTCATGCCTATGCAAGGTTAATTTACCGTCCGTGTTATACGAAAACATATCCAAATTCCCTTGATCCAATACCGCTATCAGCCGATCCTTAAAAGCACGGACTAAGAAATCAGCATCCTGAGCAACAATATATCCATTTGACGTCCTGATCTCTAAAGGTTCATAAAGCGTACCATCCTTTCGTTTAATATATCCTTCTCCATTGATATAAACGATTAACCTATCCCGCTCTTCTATAGGATATTTAATATACGATTGTGCATTCAAACGTACAAGAGAACCATCTTCCAGTTCCAGCAAACACTGCTGTTGGGGAGGCGTATACACCACTAGGTTGCCAGCAGACAGTTCATCGGCAGTATATTCAGTCACCCTATCAAATACTAGCAAGCCATCTTGCATTCTAATCAACTGTAGATTACCAGCAGTATACAGTACTCCTACTGCATCGGGCAATACCTCTAGTACTACCGAATCACCTCTAAAAATCCTAAAAGAAGATTGATCGATAGCAATAACCTCGCTTGTAGAATCCTCACCAAAATATCGGACTCCGAAATAAAATACAAATAGTACAGATACCAATGCTACGATCGAAGCAGCTATGTTACGCAACATTATACGTTTAAACTTACGCATCTTCTTTTGAGATTTCTGATTGGGACGCTTTTCTATGGCCTTATAGTCTGGAGACCAAGAGTCCAAAAAACCATCAGGTAATTCCCCTTCAAGATTACTTAAGACTTCGACCACCAACTCGTCATACTGATCCTCCGTCAACTCAGCCCTTTCAATCGCCAACTCCTCCGCCTCTTCTGCCGTTAGTTCCTTTTTTAATAACTTAACTATTAAACCTTTAATATATATAGTGTTAGAACCTTCCATATGAACTATGTATTATCTTCAAAATGTTATTTGACCTTATTCATCATAAATGAAAATTATAAAACTCATTGACAAGGATTTAAGAATATTTAATTAAAACAGACTTTACGATTTCTGTTTTATAGTGAGTTACGTATAGAGCGAGTTTATAATCTAGTAGTTAAAAATATTAATAAGATACAAAAACTAAGTTTACAAAACAAGAATAGTATTGATAATTAATGAAATAATAATACAAATGAGATGCAAGAACAGATGTTGATATATTTTTTGAGACACAAATGATGTTTAAACAACCTTATAAAACACATAGTCTTTATTGTTTACACTTTATATAAAGAGGATTCCCTGATAAAATTTATATTGGCACATTAGGCGGCAGCGCACCACGTCTGTGAAGTAATAGTTGATTTAGTTTTTATTTCTTTATCATTTTTTTAAACGGCTTATCATCATCTTGTAGATGTTGAAAATCATAGCTTAAGAATCACACAAAAAATGAAGATTATGCTCAAAATTAAAAGCTCAATTAAGGCGGTTAGCAATGTTTAAAAATATAAAACATACAAATACATACTTTCTAGCTCAGGAGCTCTAAAAATGCTTATAACCCCTCTTAAACAAAGTGTCAACGTCAATTATCCTATCTTACATCTTAAAAAAAACTTGTTTTACATATTATTTAGATCCAAAAACTTTTCTTGCAAATCACTATTGAACAGGCACTTTCGGAGGATGACCCCATGAATTTGTAGAGGTATACTACCCAAAATATATTATCCCGTAATCCTTCCAGTCGGCTTCGACTCCTCTTCGAGACTTCTTCGACACTGCTTCGAGACTCCTTCGACTGTCCTTCGACTAGGCTTCGACAACGCTTCGGTGACCACCGAACAAACTTCGAACACTTCTCGAAGCTGTCCCGAACATGTCTGCATGCTATATCGAACAATCCTCGAAGAACCATCGAAGAGCATTGCAGCATATCTTTTAACCTTGCTATTCTATCAAACAGATAAAATCGATCTTCACAATCATCCCTTCTTAGCCCATACATCAGCTTATAAAAGTGCTCACAACTCGTCATTTTCAGGCTGTATAAAACTATTATTTAAGGGTTTAAAAATCACAACTAGTTAAGGATACAACTAGTTTAACAAAGAGATTTTACCATATTTAATTACTATATTGCTTTCAATAATGTAGCATTATCCAGTAAACACTGATTAATTTATGCTCAAACTGCAATAGTTTATTAACTTAATTTTCGAATGATGATTCAACAAGATTTGGATTTGCTACAAGTTTTAGAACATTCCCCATTAGCCTGTGCTATTTATGATAATTCCGACCTACGTATCGCATTTGTAAATGAAGAGATGTTGATCATGTGGTGTGCACAAAGAGATATCTTGGGTAAGAGATTTGGGGAGGTATTTCCGAGTTTTAGAGTAGAGGGCTTTGAAAGTATATTAGAAAAAGTGTGGCAAACGGGTATTACTTATCGTGCGGTCGACACTCCCGCAATGATTATTGATGGAAAAGAAAAACACCTTCGATATTTTGATTTTGAATACAAGGCTCTGTTGAACGAGTCCGGTGAAACCTACGCAATACTCCATACCGCAACGGATGTGACAGCTCGCTTCGAAGTAAATAGCCAACTGGAACTCCATAAAGAACAATTATCTTTTAATAATGATTTGGAAACTTTAACACATACTCTTTCACATGACGTAAGAAATCCATTATCCATAGCAAAGATGGGGATAGAATATCTCAAACAACAAAACAATAATTTAACAGCAGATAATGAAAAGTGGTATGAAGTAATTTCGGGAGCGCTAACGAATGTCGAGAATATTATCCAGCAAACGATTCAATTGAGTGAGGCTCGATCGATTATAAACTTAAAAGATGTTAATTGTCTAACCGATAAAATTCCTACATGGTGCAATGAAATCAAACTATTGTATCCTTGTTTTCAAGGTCATATCCGAATAGGACAACTTTTGCCTATTTATGGTAATATAGGAGCTATTTATCAGGTTTTTATGAATATATTAAGTAATGCCGTCAAGTATTCTTCTAAAAGTGATACAGCTGAAATTGAAATTTATAGTGAAGAAACAGGTGCAGGTATAGTGTATTTTATAAAAGACAATGGCATAGGTATTCCTGAAGATGAATTAAATAAAGTATTCAGTGTTTTCAATAGAGCAACTAATGCTATTGAATATAATAAAGGTACGGGTATAGGCTTGAGTTTAGCTAAACGCATTATAGAGCGTTATGGTGGAAGTATTAACCTATCGAGTACTATTGGACAAGGAACACTTGTACGTCTCTTCTTTCCAAATAAACTTGCGACAGTTTAAATTATATCAATACTGATTTTTTGACTGGCTTCTAATACCTAATCTTAAGGAACTAAACGGACACCTTAAGATTAGGTACTTACTCAAAATATCTACCTACGTTATTTCCAGAATAAAGCTTCCTTAGGCTTTGTTACCCTATTATGCTAATGGTAATCATTATTTAAATATAGCTTGTTTAAGCGCTAATGCTGCTTGTTTAGTGGCTAGTTGGATTGCATCAATATGATTTATTGGATTCAATAAACCATAATCATGAATAAAACCATTATAAGTCTCGATAGTAGTTGATACACCTGCCTCATCTAGCTTTCTCGCGTAAGCTAAACCCTCATCATACAAGATATCATTCTCTGCCAGCTGAACTAATGCAGGAGGTAAACCTTTAAGTTTTTCTATTGAAGCATTGAATGGAGTGGCATAATATTCTTTTCTTTTTTCTACATCAGGAAGATAATTATCCCACATCCATTTCATTAAGGAAGCGGAAAGGAATCGTCCTTCCGCAAATTTATGCCATGAGTCGCGAGAAAAATCAGCGTCAGTAACTGGCCATAGCAGTAATTGGAACTTAATTTCAGGACCACCTTTATCTTTTGCCATCAAACATAGCACAGTTGTCATATTCCCTCCGACACTATTCCCAGCAGCAGCCATGTTCTTGCCGTCTACCCCTATTTCAGCACCATGCTCAGATACCCATTTAGTAGCAGCATAAATTTCGTTTATTGCTACAGGATACTGTGCTTCAGGTGATGGGGTATAATCTATAAAAACCGCTGCTGCCCCACTATTTACAACTAAATCCCTTACTAGCCTTCTGTGTGTTGGATAATCCCCCAAAACCCAGCCTCCACCATGTGTAAACATAAATACTGGAAGATTTTCTGAATGAGTATTTGAGGGTTTTACAATATGGATATTTACGGTAATATCATCTTGCGTTATTTCTCTTTCTGTTTCGGTAATTCCAGAATAATCAACGTCAACAGACTTTTGTGTTTCCACCAAAACCTGTCTAGCCTCCTTCGGCGATAAGGTTTCCAAGGGTTTGTCTCCACTATTGTTCAAACCCTTCAAAAATTCTCTAATTCCTGAAAGGATTTGCGGATCATTTTCTGCTTTAATGTGTGCCATAATTTAAAAATTTTTTAAGATTAAAAATCAAAACTTCAATTGAACACTATGGATTTTATAATTTATCGCGTTCGATGATTAAAATAATAGCCGTTCCATGGAACTGAACAGGTATTGATATTTAGTATAACAACATTGACGAGTGAATAGTTGGATATATATGGAAATACTTATTTATGTTTTTGAGCAAGCCATTATAAATCACATAATTTACATATATTGTATTTGTATTAGCTGTCATTTTTACCGAACAAACTTCAAAAAAGTAACTTATGAAATTTTTCCTGACGTTATTGTTATTAACTCCATTAATATTAACCGGACAAATTAATATTGAGGAAATAATAAACAAAGAATTTGAAAAAGGACATTTCAACGGTACAGTTTTATACTTTGACGGAAAACAAACGCAAAAAATAAACAAAGGATTTTCAAACATTCAATTTGATGTAGAAATTGACAATAAAACTCGATTTCCGATAGCATCTATTACAAAACTATTTACATCAATTGCAATTATACAATTGCAAGAAAAAGGTCTAATTGATTTAGACGATTGCATTGAAAAATATATACCAAAAATTCCAGAAGAATGTAAAAATATTACAATCAAAAATTTATTAATTCATCACTCAGGTTTGGAAAACGAAACTATTACAGCTGTTGTAAATAAATATTCTATCGATGACTACATAAAACAATTTGTTAAAAAATCATCAAATGACACTTTAAAATTTAATTATAATAATGTCGATTATATTTTGTTATAAATGACAAGCCTCTAAACAATTACAACAATTTTTATGAATTAGGTTACAGGTTTAAGAAAAAACACTAGAACAAAGGGTTCGCAACAGAAGCGTCAATCGCAATATTAGACTACGGGTTTTAGACCTTACGAATTAATCAAGATTTTGCAATAACTGATCCGAAGAATATAAATTCGAAAAAAGTTCTAAAAAAAGTGGGCTTTGATTATAAAGAAACTTTCAATTATGAAGGTGCCCCAACGGATAGGTTTGAATTAAAAAAACAACTTGGGAGTAAAATAAAAAGAATATTTAACTACCAATTGCACAAAACAATAAAGAATTTGGTTATCGAGGGTAACCAATCCTAAAGGATGATATAATGATTGCTGAATGTCTATACATTGTAGCATCTCTACTAAATGGATCGTTTAAGTTAATTAAACCTATTAATCAACTATTATGAATATTGAATTAAAGAAACATTTTAATAAGTCATGTTATTACGGTCTTCTTATTTTTTGTTCCTCTATACTATACACGAAAGCTTCTTCTCAAGAAGTTTATAAAAAAAACTTGAGCTTTGAGATAAATGTTAGCCCTGTTTCACTTTCATATATTGGGCCATTTGAGATGATGTATGGTGGTGCTGGTCATACGGGGAAAAATTATTTTGGCATTGCAGCAAAAGGAACTTACTCAATAACAAGAAAATGGTCATTAGCAACTGGTATTGGATACTCAACCCAAAAGGTAGTTACCACCTTACCTTACAATGGTGCCCCTGGAAACGAAAAAACAATCACTCAACAACTTCAAGTTTGGGAACTCCCCATACTCACAAATTACTATTTATCAAAGTACTTCTTTACTAGCGCAGGACCAATAATACACCTTCAACAAAAAGCGGTATATGCACTTGATAAGCAGTCTGGTATAGGTGCACAGATAGGATTAGGCGTTCAGATACCAGTGAAAAATAGCTTTGCTATATCATTAACACCATCATACAGAATATATTCACTCATTCCTTTCAGTTCAACTAGACACGATGATAGAATGCGTGTGTTAGATGTGAATTTTGGTCTTAAATATTCACTATAACTATTCGAATTAAGATTAAAGACAAAGGATTCAATGCTGACATTGAATCCTTTAATGTTATTAATTGAGTTCACTTAACAAAACATTCGCACTCATCTTTCCAAAATTATTTGCTGCAAGTGGACTATCTCCTGTTACTAACTTTCTATCCGTAAAACATGCCCCAGATATGTCTTCATTTAAAATATCGACTCCTAAAGCTTGTAATTTTTCACCATAGAACCAAGGCATATCTCCAGGAACATATCCCATACTCGGCGTTTGTGTATCGATTACATCAGGAAATGATTTGATCTGATACCCTTTGTAAGGAAAATTCTCAGGACTATCGTTATGAGCAGCAGCTAACAAGGCAGCAGGTCCGTGACAAATTGCCAACATATACAACTCTTTTTCAAGAGACAAGTGGATTACCTTTTTAAGGTCATCATTTTCAGGTAAACCTAGCATAGCTCCATGACCTCCAGGTAAAAATACTGCCACATACTCCACATCTGATTCCATATTTTGTGCTACAAAATCATGTAAACTTTTGGGATTCTCAAATTGTGTTTTGTATTTCTCATAAATACTTTTTACCGCATCATCTTCTGAAGGCATAGCCCACATCTCTAATGCTACAGGTGCGCCTGTAGGAGTATAGATGTCTGCATCAAATCCTGCTGCTTCAAGATGAAGCATAGGTACGAAGGTTTCGACAGGATGATTACCGGTAGAAAAGATGCTGCTTTAAAATATCATACATTTTATTGTGTTATTTATTATAGCTAACCTATAAAATTACAACATTCTAAATGATGATTCGAAATTACCTTTCTAAAATTATTAACAAACTCAGAAACCAAAGAACACTCAATATTAAAAAATCAAGAAATGATATAATTAATCTAAACTTGATATCATAAATACATCTCCGATTAACTCTTCTTCCTCCAGATTATTCAAAGCATCATCTATGACTAATAAAGTAGCTTCTTCGTCAGCTACTTGCATTAAATAATCTTTAACATCAGCGACTGTTTCGGGAAACCAAACGACATTTTTATCCCATAATTCATCATTAGACGACAATATATTATAACCTCTGCCAATTAATTCACGCAGAGCTTCATGTGATAATTTCTCAAACTGCATAGCTTCTAACTTTATTTACTAATCATAGTACAAGAAATCAATTCAAATAGTTCATTACAATCTATTTCTTTTTAAAAGTATATATCTCGATTATAGCTTGCTCCCTACTGTCTATCTCCTCTGACTCCAATATATTCGCGAATCTAAAGTCTGAAAAGAGTATTTTTTGAAGAGTAATATTTCTATCATTTCAAGTGAAAATTAAATTATGTACATTAGCAAGATGACATTAGATGATTTAAAAAAGGCGTTACAAGGAAAAACATTTTCTGACAACATACAGATTAATCCGGACACTACAGTAGTAGATGCAACATTATTCTTGAGAGTTCAATTTATTGAATGTGATAATTGGAAGAAGGAAATAGAGAAATGTCCAGCTTATGTGAGATTAGTTAGATTTTATAATGCTGTAAATACTATCGAAAATGAAAAAAGCCCCCTTGATTAAAAGTAGGTGACTAGTCCTGAAAAATAGATACAAGTTTTCAGTGATTAAAAATACATAAAATTATACAGTAGTAGCCAGTGGGTT
>CANRHE010000036.1 GCA_947630335.1 uncultured Sphingobacterium sp. | reverse complement strand
ATGGGCGAAAAGATATGGTGCATTCCTGCCAGTGTATTCAGCAAGCCCGAAGTGTTCACCGTACCCGTCAAGTCGAAAAAGACCACATCCACGGGAACAGCCGAGGATTGCATAAATGCTTCCGCATCCGTTAGGGCATTGTCCGCCTTGCTTTGCAGTACCGGATAGGCTTTCTTGTTGATGGTGGAAAATTGGCGGTGCGCCAGTTTTTTCAGCACCTCGTTCTGCATGACCGCTTTCAAATCCCGTTCCCTCATTTGGCAGATGCTGTGCTGTGGGTAATCGCAGTCAAAGACAGCTACGTTATACCCCATTTGGTAATGGAGTATGCTTGCCGTAACGGTTGTAAATGTGCTTTTCCCAACGCCTCCTTTTTGGCTTGAAAAAGCAATGAATTTTGTCCTGTTTGTTGCTTCCATTTCTATCCTATTTTTAAGTTTCTATTTCCGTGGACTGCCTGCCGTCCTGCATGGAACAGGGCTGTCATCCCTGCACACTGTCCGGCAGTCTTGATACAATTCCGTCTGTCGGGCTTGCTATCATTCGTTCAATCAGCCGTGCCGTCATTCCGACTTTCACACAGGCAAGACCGATGGCTTGCCTGTCGTCCGATATTCCTGCCTGCCATGCGGAATGCTGTCATGCGTTCCGGCATTCTGGCTTTCCTGCGCTCTGTCATTCAGCATTGCCATCGGGAGCGGATGCCTGCAAACAGGCTTGCGTGACTGATAGCGCAAAGAAGCACGTTATTCCAATGCACTCTTTTAATGCTGTAGTTTGGGGCATTTGTTGGCAATGTTTGGTCGGGAGCGACAGGGCAATGTTTTGGAAAAGCTACCCTTACTTTGTAAGGACTTAAATGCAAAAGGTGGATGGAAAAATTATTAGGGTATAGCATTAACGGGTGGAACGGCGAAAAGCCGTTTTTTCTTTCGCTTTATCCAATCCGCATCCGCCGATAGGCGGACGGATTTTCTGTTCCCCCGAACAGAGCAAGTTATGTTTTGAGATGCTCGAAATAAATTCCGCATCTCAAAACCACTTGCTCCGCCAGTTGGCGAAGAGCTTTTAAAACACCCTCCGAAGTCGGGGTTTATGTTAATAATTAATGGATTTAGATATGGAAGACAACAGAAGAAACCGAACAAACAAAGTTGGGCGCAAGCCTAAAGCAAACCCAAGCATCCACCGTTATTCGATTAGTTTCAACGACATGGAAAACGCACAGTTTCTTACACTGTTCGAGCAATCGGGAATGAAAGTAATGGCACATTTCATTACAGCCTGTATCTTTCAGAAGCCAATAAAGACCGTAAAAATTGATATGGATGCAGTCGATTTTCATACGAGGCTTACCAATTTTTACAGCCAGTTCAGAGCGGTTGGCACGAATTACAACCAAATCGTGAAGATACTTTACCGCAATTTCTCGGAGAAAAAGGCATCGGCTTACCTCTTTAAACTGGAAAAGCAGACGGCAGAAATGGCGGAATTGTGCCGGAAAGTGATTGAACTAACACAGGAATTTGAGAGAGAACACCTACAAAAACACAGGTAATATGATAGCAAAGATTGGCAAAGGGGAGAATTTGTACGGGGCTATTTCATACAACCAAAAGAAAATTGATAGTGAAAACGGGCAGGTTTTATTATTGAACAGAATACCCGAAACATTGGATAACGTCTATTCGACAAGCTACCTGCACCAGTGTTTTGAACCGTATCTGTCCGCAAATATCAAAACGGAAAAGCCAGTGCGCCACATATCGCTGAACCCAGATCCTGCGGATAGGGTCAGCGATGGGCAGTTCGTAAAAATGGCGCAGGAGTATATGGAGCGTATGGGGTACGGCAATCAGCCTTACGTTGTTTTTAAGCATACCGATATTGAACGCACCCATATCCATATCGTAACGGTATGTGTGGGGTTGGACGGGAAAAAGCTACCGGACAGCTACGACCATTCACGTTCAATGGCAATCTGTCGGGATTTGGAACAAACGTACAATCTTATACCTGCAACGGAAAAACAACGCACAGGAAATGGGCAGGTATTCCGTCCGGTTGATTACAGAGCCGGAGACGTTAAGAGCCAAATCGCTTCGGTGGTGCGACACCTGCCGAAGTATTACAGTTACGCAAGCCTCGGAGCGTACAACGCTTTGCTATCGCTTTTCAATATCACGGCAGAGGAAGTCAAAGGGGAACTGCATGGACAGCCTAAAAACGGTCTTGTCTATTTTGCATTGAACGAACAGGGCGAAAAGGCGAGCAATCCTTTTAAGGCATCCCTTTTCGGCAAGCAGGCAGGATTGCACGAATTGCAAAACCAATTCGCACAGGCTAAGGAGAAAATGAAAGTCGACCCCGTAAGAGCCGTACTCAAAAGCACCATTGAAGTGGCAATGCACACCGCTACAAACGAAACCGATTTTAAAAAACAGTTATTGGAGCAGGGCATCAATACCGTGGTACGGCGCAACGAACAGGGGCGTATATATGGTATGACTTTTATAGACCACGAAAGCCGTACCGTTTGGAACGGTTCAGCTTTGGGCAAAAACCTATCGGCGAATGTCTTTAATGATTGGTGGAACGAGCAGGCGGTTGGGCAACGCCAAGAAGCTGAAAAAGCAAACGCACAAAATCAATCACCGACCGCAGGTAACAGCACCGCAGTAGAGAAAGAGGAAGCCCATTCACTTTTTAACTTCCTTAATAAAGAACAGCCGACCGGCGATTTATGGATAGACGGATTGGGTGGGCTACTGCCGGAGGCGCATGGCGAAGACTACGAGGAACAGGAATTTGCCAACCGTATGAAGAAAAAGAAGAAACGCAAAAGGCATGGAAGACAACAATAGCTTTTTTGACCATCAAAGACCAGGATTAACATCTTGGTCTTTGTGGTTTTTAATTTACTGTCAAACTAAGCCACCAAAAGCCATCCGACACCCCTTTGTATAAGTGCTTTTAAATAGCCTCTAAATTCCCTGCATCACTAAAATTTTTTGTTATGCAAGGAGAAGACGATTTGAGAGGATTAGCCAAAATCATGGCTTTTATGCGTGCGGTAAGTATTCTTTTGGTACTGATGCACTTTTATTGGTTCTGTTACGGGTTCTTTGACGAACGTGGTTGGACACTGGAAATCATCGGCAAGATATTGACCAATTTCAACCGTACCGCAGGGCTTTTTTTACACACACTTTACACTAAAATTTTTGCACTGGTATTATTGGCGTTAAGCTGTCTCGGTACTAAGGGCGTAAAGAATGAAAAGATAACATGGGCGAAGATTTACACCGCCTTAGTCATCGGCTTTTTGCTGTTCTTTCTGAATACGCCATTGTTAAAGCTGTCGGCAGGGATTGCCACATCGCTTTATATCCTTACAACGGGCTTGGGATATATAGCCTTGCTCATGGCAGGGGTATGGATGAGCCGACTACTCCGCAACAATCTGATGGACGATGTTTTCAATAGTGAAAACGAGAGTTTCCAACAAGAAACCCGTCTAATGGAAAATGAATACTCCGTCAATCTTCCTACTAAGTTCTACTATAAAGACAAATGGAATGACGGTTGGATTAATGTCGTCAACCCTTTCCGAGCCTCGATTGTACTTGGTACTCCCGGCTCCGGAAAATCCTACGCCATCGTAAACAATTATATCAAGCAGCATATCGAGAAGGGATTTAGTATGTACATCTACGACTTCAAATTCGATGACCTTTCAACCATTGCTTACAATCATTTACTGAAGCATAGGGACAAGTATAAAGTTCAACCGAAATTTTACGTAATAAACTTTGATGATCCACGTAAAAGTCATCGTTGCAATCCACTCAATCCTGATTTTATGACGGATATATCTGACGCATACGAAGCGGCTTATACTATCATGTTAAATCTGAATAGAAGTTGGATTCAGAAACAAGGAGATTTCTTTGTTGAATCTCCAATTATCCTTTTGGCTGCCATTATTTGGTACCTTAAAATATATGAGAACGGTAAATATTGTACGTTTCCACATGCTATTGAATTGCTGAACAAGAAATATGCAGACATATTTACCATTCTAACTACCTATCCCGATTTAGAAAACTATTTGTCTCCATTCATGGATGCTTGGCAAGGTGGTGCGCAGGATCAATTGCAAGGACAAATTGCATCTGCAAAAATCCCACTATCAAGAATGATTAGCCCACAATTGTATTGGGTGATGACAGGTGATGATTTTACATTAGACATCAATAACCCTCAAGAACCAAAGATACTTTGTGTAGGTAACAATCCCGACCGTCAAAATATTTATTCGGCAGCGTTAGGCTTGTACAATTCACGAATTGTCAAACTCATCAATAAGAAAGGACAATTAAAGAGTTCTGTTATTATTGACGAGTTACCCACGATTTATTTCAGAGGATTAGACAATTTGA
Source organism: uncultured Sphingobacterium sp. (assembly GCA_947630335.1). Classification (GTDB taxonomy): domain Bacteria; phylum Bacteroidota; class Bacteroidia; order Sphingobacteriales; family Sphingobacteriaceae; genus Sphingobacterium. The sequence goes on along the minus strand of CANRHE010000036.1, from coordinate 14,446 downwards.
TTGCTACAGCTCGAAGCAATAAGGTTGCGGTTTGCTTGGGTTTTCAGGATTACTCTCAATTAATACGTGATTATGGAGATAAAGAAGCTAAGGTAATTCAGAATACTGTTGGTAATATTTTCTCTGGTCAAGTTGTGGGTGAAACTGCCAAAAACCTATCTGAACGTTTTGGAAAAGTGCTACAAAAAAGACAGAGTATGACAATCAACCGAAATGATAAATCAACATCAATTTCTACCCAATTAGATAGCTTGATACCAGCTTCCAAAATCTCTACACTTACACAGGGTATGTTTGTTGGAGCAATCTCTGATAATTTTGATGAACGTATCGAACAAAAAATCTTTCACGCTGAAATTGTAGTCGATAACGAAAAGGTGGCTGAGGAAACCAAAGCTTATAAAAAGATACCACAAATATTATCTTTTGTTGATGAAAACGGTATAGACAATATGAAGCAAGAAATCGAAGCGAATTACAAACAGATAAAATTAGATGTTATTCAGATCGTTGAAACCGAAATGGAACGTATCAAGAATGATCCCAGTTTACAGCATTTGGTGCTATCAGAAAGCAATAACACGTAATTATTCACGGCAGTTATATCAATAAGCTTTCTATGGTTATTTTAAGAGATATTGACGATATTTTTGAGGACTTGTTCCAATTAACTCTTTAAAAAGGTTGGAAAAAGTTGACGTGCTTTCATAGCCGACACGGTAAACAATTTCATTTATATTAAGAGCTTTATCTTCCATTAACTCTAACGCCATTTGCATCCTCCTCAGCTTTATAAATTGGAATATAGTCATACCCATCTCTTTCTTAAATAATCGAGAAAGAGTGCGTTCAGGAATTTGACTAAAACTAGATAATGAAGATATAGTCAAATTTTCATTTAAAGAAATATCTATATACTCTACTACCCTTAACAATGCTTCCGATTGAGGAGGATGGGTACACAATTTTAATGGGGTTTTAAAAATATAAGGCAACATCTTTTTCAGCGATATAAGGCCAGAATCTTTTAGACCAAAGTTTTTGTTATCGAACCAATACTGTTCACCAAAAGTCAAGAGGCTGTCGAGTAGCGATGAGGGAGAAAATATAGCAACAGATCCCCAGTCAGAAGTATAGCCCTCATCTTCGCCCATATCAAGAAATATAGTCTTTAATCTTAAATTACGCGACCTCGAAACCAATTTATGATTAATACGGGATGATATATATGCATAGTGACCTGCGGGAATACAAAAGCTACCCTTTTCCGAGTATAGATACACAGTTCCCATTTCCGGAGAGATTAGTTGTGCTTTTTCATGAAAATGTATTTCTGTATTGAATTGACCAAAAGATCTTATTTCGATGTCGCCATCTTTAATGTTTTCGACACACGGTAGTACTGATATCTGAGCTTTTGGCATAATCCGATAGCTTTTTGTTTATTTTCAAATATAACAAAATAGAAATAGAACGTAGTTTTGGATAAAAGAAAAGATATGGAAAAGAAAAAGATAGATATTTTTGATACAACATTGCGGGACGGAGAGCAAGGACCTGGTTGTGTACTAACTCTTGAGTCCAAATTAAATATTGCTGAAAAACTTGATTTAATGGGGATAGATATCATTGAGGCAGGTTTTCCAATCAGCTCACCAGGAGATTTCAAAGCTGTTCAGGAGGTTTCCCGAATTATTAAAAATGCCAAGGTTTGCGCTTTGGCGAGGGCACGTGAACTTGATATAAATACAGCTACTGAAGCCCTTAAGCATGCTAAGTCATCCCGCATTCAATTGGGCATAGGCTCTTCAGACATCCATATAAAACATAAGTTTAACACCAATAGAGAGGAAATTTTGCGTGTAGCTCATGATATGGTTAAATATGCTTCCAAAAAAGTTGAGGAAGTACAGTTTTTTGCCGAAGATGCAGGAAGAGCAGACAATAATTTTTTAGCGAAGATGGTAGAGACTGTTATTACTGCTGGTGCAAAAGTCGTTAATTTACCTGACACAAACGGCTTCTGTACACCGTTCGAATATTATGAAAAAATAAAATTCATCATTGATAATGTTCCAAATGTTCATAAGGCTAAGATTTCAGTGCATTGCCATAATGATTTAGGTATGGCGACTGCAAATACAATTGCGGGACTATTAGCGGGTGCAGATCAAGCTGAGGGAACTATAAATGGTGTTGGGGAAAGAGCAGGAAATACAGCATTGGAGGAGCTGATTGTGACACTACTGATTAAAGATTTACCTATTTCTACCAATGTAAACCCTACTTATATAGGTGAACTCAGTCAAATGGTTGAAAAGGCTATGTCTAATCCTGTACAATCAAATAAAGCCATTGTAGGGAAGAATGCTTTTGCACATTCGTCAGGTATCCATCAAGATGGCGTATTAAAGAACAGAAAAAATTATGAAATAATTGACCCTGCAATGATTGGTCTTGAATTGCCTGACCTAATTTTGACCTCTCGTAGTGGTAGAGCTGCTTTGAAAAACAGGTTGGTAGCATTAAATTTATCTTTCGCTGAAAAGGATTTTGAACAATATTATGAACGGTTTTTGAAGATTGCCGACACGAAGTCTATAATAGATGAAAAAGATTTAGTACACCTGTACAAAAGCTTATAAAAGCTATGTCTACAGAGGTAGTAATATAAATAATTAATTAGCTTCAATTTCTAAGCGATTAGATGGTCTTATTGCTACCTCCAAAATTTCAACAGTTACCCATATCTGTAACTTAAGGATTCATCCTGACTATTAGAAAAACATTAATAATAATTATTATTCCAATATTTTTATTTTAGATTTTGCCGAAATAAATAAAGTTTTATATTCTTGAAATTCATCTGATGATACGATGTTATGATAGGAAATACAGTTATTCTAAAAACGTCTTTGGCCGATGAAGTTGTTGCAAGGCTAAGGCACCAAATTTCTACTGGCCGGTATAAACTCGGTGAGCGACTCCCTACAGAACCAGAATTGATGAAAGCCTATGGTGTAGGTAGGTCAACTATCAGAGAAGCCATTCGAATTTTGGCAAATTTAGGACTGTTAAATGTACAACAAGGTGTAGGAACATTTGTTGAGAAACAAATTTCGACATCTGAACCTATTGACCAAAGATTTAGAAGAGCTGACATACAAGATTTGAATGAAATTCGAAAATTAATAGAAGTTAAAATTGCAGAAAAGTCAGCAGTAAGCAGGACAGACCGAGACATCGAAAACATAAAAAGCCACCTCACAGAACGAGATACAACTGCAAAACAAGGTAAATTAGAGGAATGCATAAAAGCGGACTTAAACTTTCATATTGCTATTGCTGAAGCTTCGAAAAATGATATTCTTGCAGACTTGTATAGGTCAGTATCAATATATATACAGAAGCTTTATTTAAGCATATATACTGATACGAATATTTTTATTGAAACCCAACATCTACACGAGCAGCTGTTAAACCATATCGTAAAAAAAGAGCCTAAAAAAGCTTGGGATACAGCTACGAAGATTATAGACCACGTCTAATTTTTTACCCAAATTCATCAGATGATATGATGATATAAGAAATAAATACAACAATGAACGAAAAAGCACAGGCAATTTCTTTGCAACCAAAAGCAGTAATACAGAAAACTGTTTACTCAATTCTATTTACTATCAGTTTTACGCATCTTTTGAATGATATGATGCAATCTGTTATTCCAGCCATCTACCCACTCTTAAAGACAAACTTTAACTTTTCGTTTACTCAGATTGGAATGATAAATTTTACATTTCAACTTACGGCATCATTGCTACAACCATTTATAGGCTACTATACGGATGGCAAACCAAGACCGTTTTCTCTTGCAGTAGGTATGGCATTCACACTTTTGGGACTGATTTTACTTTCTGTTGCAACAGGTTTTTATACCATCTTAATTGCAGTCAGTCTGATAGGATTGGGTTCTTCAGTCTTTCATCCCGAATCGTCACGAGTAGCACATTTAGCTTCTGGGGGAAAAAAAGGACTTGCACAGTCCATCTTTCAATTGGGAGGAAATGCAGGAGGAGCCATTGGCCCCCTTTTAACCGCTTTAATTGTAGTTCCCTATGGCCAGTTTTATATTATGTGGTTTGCAATGGCTGCTATCTTAGCAATCCTCATTCTTATTCAGGTAGGAAAATGGTATCAAGGACGTTTAACAGCTCCAAAACTAGCTAAATCTATTGAATTAGAAGGCATTAAAGTTGAGTCTGGATTATCTAGAAAGAGAATTCTTATTGCTCTTACCATACTAATGATACTTATATTCTCCAAGTATTTTTATATGGCAAGTATGACGAGCTATTTTACTTTCTATTTGATTGAAAAATTTCAAGTATCAGTCCAACAGTCACAATTATACTTATTTGTTTTCTTAGCATCTGTGGCAATAGGCACAGTTATAGGCGGTCCGTTAGGCGACCGTTTTGGGCGAAAATATGTTATTTGGTTTTCGATACTTGGCGCAGCACCTTTCACTTTATTATTGCCTTATATGGATTTAACATGGACTATAATTTTATCTATCGTTATCGGTGTAGTCATCTCATCCGCTTTCTCAGCCATATTAGTTTATGCAACAGACCTTGTTCCGAATAAAGTCGGCATGATTGCCGGTTTATTTTTCGGATTTGCTTTTGGTATGGGAGGTGTTGGTTCAGCTATTTTGGGTTGGCTTGCAGATAAGACAAGCATTGAATATATATTTAAAATCTGTGCCTATTTACCGCTAATTGGAATTATCACTTGGTTCTTACCCAATGTTAAACATAAAAAAGAGTAATTAGATATTCCTGCTCTATTTAGAAATCAAACATATTTAAAAAAATGACAATATTAAATGAAGAGACATATATTGACGGAACACCTATTTTAAACGTGAGAGGGTTAAGTCTTAGTTATCACGGAACAGAAGTACTATTGGATTTAGAATGGACAATATTTCCAAACGAACATTGGCTCATTGGTGGAAAGAGTGGGACGGGAAAATCCTCACTTGCGAAAGCTATATTGGGTCAAGAAAAAACTTCGGGAAAAGTACAATTTGCCTTTGGTAGTGAAATTCAATCTCCGAAACAGATTTATTATGTGTCAAATTGGTACACATTTACAGATTTGGAAGGAAATCGAAATTTTGGACGAACCGTGTCAAGGCTTGGACAGTTCACAGGCAAAATATTTTAATGATGTTTTGGATGAGATAAGTGCATTTGGCAATACTTTAATCTATGTAGGTCATTACGAAGCCCAATTACCTTCATGTCTTACGCATCGGTTAGTTTTGGAAAAAGGTAAGGTTTTGTCTTGTGGGCAACTACTTTAGGTACACAAAGTAGTACTTATACTGAACATTAGAAATGTTCAATTAAATCACACTATCAACTTGGCTTAATTCAATATTATGTATCCGAGTTGATAGTTATACTTTTCCTATCATTTCAAGCTATTTAATCGTTGGAAGATTCAGATTATCTTTTTCGGTCAACATATAAATACCCGAATTCAAATTTTTAAAAAAATGGATAATTTTTACAAAAATACAATACTTGAATTGGAAGTAGCAATCGCCGAAATTGAAATTGATGCCGATTACTCTATACAAAGGATAGAGGCCGTGATCCATCTAATTGTAGAGTGTCTATCCGATGTTAAGGCATATATTCAAAAAAGAGGTTTTAACAATGTGAATGAGGAAATCCGATTTTTCAAATATCAAAAACCTGCTATTGTCGCTAAACTCATTTACTACAATGCCATTTACAAAATCGAGACAAAGAAACCATACGGTACAGAGACTATAAGGAAATACCTCAATAAAGAATTGAAGAAGCTTAAAAGATTCTTTGACAACAATCTTGATTTTTACAAGTATTACCGTAGCAATAACTCCTTTCTTGACGAAAGTTATTTTGTTCGGGGAAAGCATGATATAAAGCTATGGTTGGATACGTATTATTTCCAGTCCGACCAGACTTTTTCCACGTCACATGATTACAAAGTAGCCAAGATAATAGCAAACGATTTGATACAGGTATACATCGAAGACCAGTTGTATAATAAATTCCAAAAGAATAAGTCGAAAGCCCCAAAAAAACTGAAATGGACAGGTAGCAAAGTGGCATTGATAGAACTGATTTATGCCCTGCATTATCAAAACGTGTTTGACAACGGGAACAACGATATAAGGGAAGTTGCCCAATACTTTGAAAGTACATTTGGCATTGACTTGGGTAATTTTTATCAGACTTATTTGGAGTTGCGAAATCGAAAGATGAACCGTACAAAATTCCTAGATGCGCTTCGGGAGACACTTTTAAAGAAGATGAACGAACAAGACGAAAAATAGCATTTGGGCGTGCCACCGCCTGAATTTTACCACCATGCATAGGCTATCGAAAAAATGCAGACGGGGCGGGCTATCCGCTATATCTTTTGCGGATCTGCGAGGACCGCAAAAGGATGTCGCTTCTATCCCTCACGCTGTATGCCGTTCAGAAACATTTACTTTTATTTCCTTTTTGGCTTCCGTTTTTCAAATTCAAAAGAGATTTTGCCTGTATCATCCATGATGATATGAGCATCGAATTTATTGCCCGACTTGCTTTTCATACCTTTTATAAGGTGGGTCTTTCCTTTTAATACAAGGCTTTCTATATCGGCAAGGCTTAACTGCACTCCGCACACCGTACGGAATTGAAGCCAACCGCAAGCCTCATCGGGGCATTTTACAACCTTGTTCCATACTAATAGCTGATGGTTTGTGCACTTAGGACAGGTCAGTTCTAGTTGCTTTTCTTTGGAAATGCCCGTTTCCAAAAGTTCCCGTGTAATGGAAGTAGCATAGGCTTCCATATCCCTGTGGAAAGCATCTGCATCCGCCTCATTGTTTTCGATTTTCTGTAACGCCATTTCCCATTCTGCGGTCATAGCTACGTCTACTATATTTTTGTTCTTCACAGCACCGTAAACCTGCAATCCCTTGTCAGTAGGAATTAGGGATTTTTTTTCACGCCGAATGTAATCCCTTTTAAAAAGCGTTTCTATAATGGCGGCTCTTGTGGCAGGTGTGCCGATACCGATGTCCTTTAGGGCTTTCCGTTCGTCCTCATTGTCAATTTCCTTTCCGGCATTTTCCATTGCGGACAACAGATCTGCTTCGGTGTAAAGAACGGGCGGTTTGGTTTTCTTTTCCAGTACAGATGCCTCTTTGATTTTAAGCTTATCACCGACCTTTAATTCAGGCAGTTCTTGTACAGGATCGCTATCCTCATCTATAAATTTTTCTTTGATGCCACGCCACCCTACTTCAATAATATTACATCCTTTTAATGTAAAATCATAGTGCGATGCCTGCAATTCGATGTCAGTTATTTCTTTGGTACAGGCAGGGGAAAGGGCTTCCAATAGGCGGTGCGCAATCATATCATATATCACATTTTCGTGTGCGGACAGTTCAGATGGAATTTTCTCGGTAGTAAGCAGACCGTGGTGGTCGGTGACCTTTACATCGTTCACAATGCGTTTATTGAAACGACCCCATTTCACTTTTCCGACCGCTTTTTTGCAGGAAACCCTCGCTTCCAAACTCCTTACCAATGCAGGGATTTCAAACCATATATCTTCGGGTATGTATTTGCTCCCTGTACGTGGATAGGTGATGAATTTCTTTTCGTACAGGCTTTGGGCAATGTTCAACGTTTCCTCGGCGGTATAGAATGCTCTTTTGTTGGCTTCTTTCTGTAATCCCGTTAGGTCGAACAGTAATGGCGGTTGCTCCGTGACTGTTTTACTCTCGACTGCCGTAACGGTAGCCATTCCGGCACGTGGGATGGGTTTAAGCGTATCGTCAGCAAGTTTTCTATGATCCCATTTGGTCTTGGATAGGCTCTTAAAGTCCACAAATTCCTTCCGGTGTTCCAACTGGATTTGAAAGTATTTTTTGACGATAAAATCCCTGTTTTCTAAATATCGCTTGCAGATAAGGGCAAGCGTTGGCGTTTGTACTCTACCAAGCGAGTAAACGCCACGCCCTGCCGAAATACTCAGCGCCTGTGAGGCATTGATCCCCACAATCCAGTCGGCTCTACTTCGACCTTGTCCGGCACGGTAAAGCCCGTCAAAATCACTTCCAGCTTTTAGGTTTTCAAAGCCCTGTTTAATCGCCTTTTCCGTGAGCGAGCTTATCCATAGACGTTCAAAGGGTTTCCTGCATTTTAGGTACTCGTAAATGTACCTAAAGATAAGTTCCCCCTCACGTCCGGCATCGGTGGCAACGATAATACTATCGCAACTGCCGATAACCTTTTCGATAACTTTTAACTGTTTTAATGCTCCGCTATCGGGAATATAGCTTTTGTCCTTTTTTACCTTTCGTACCGTAAGTATAAAAGGGTCGGGCAATATGGGCAGGGCTTCTCTTTGGAAGCCCGATACCCCGTAGTCTTCGGGCATCGCCAGTACGACCAAATGACCTAATGCCCACGTAACTTGATAGCCGTTACCTGCCAGGTAGCCATCCCGTTTTTCGGTTGCTCCCAACAGGATAGCTATTTCCCTCGCTACACTTGGCTTTTCTGCAATGATTGCTTTCATGATGCTATTTCATTAAATGTTTATCTTCTTACCCCTTTGGGTTTAGTCGGAGCGTTTAGGCTGTTCTGCTGTTGACTTCTGCTTTTTGGCGTTTGTTGCTTCGGTTTCAAAGGCTCTTGGATGTTCTTTGTCGCCTCGTTGGTCTTTCCCTCGGAATTAACGGCAACCTGTGTTTTGTGTGCTTCGGCAGGTTGCACCTTATTTTTCAGCGCATTGGGGTTTCTAAAGCTGAAATCATAGCTTCCCGTTTCTTTGTTCAAAGTGACATATCCTTTATACGGCTGCCCTTTCCCATCTTTAAAATCCGATACATAAATGGTTTTGCCTTCGCCAAGTTGCTTATATTGTTCATCGGAGAACAACTTGTTTCGGAACATTTTTGGGTCGTTTTCCTGCGCTTGCTTGGGTGCTTTATCTCCAAAAAGAAATTCGGTATATTTTTTATCGGCGTTGAACTGTACAAAGGCATTTTTGTTCGTGCTATTTTTAAAATCCAATCCCTCTAAATAAATGGCTTTGCCATCTTTCACATCCTGTTTTTGGTCTCCGGTCAGCTTTACACCCTTAATCTCATCGGGTACTTTTATCCTGTCCTGTCGGAATGCGATAATTTCATTTGTTAGGTGGTCAATACTAATAATCGAGGGTATCTTTTCACCGGTTTTGGGGTTTGTAAGTTCTACCATACGACCCATGTTTCCACTTTTTAGCAAGTTCTCTCTGTCTTCTTTTGTAAATTCATGTCCAAAAAAAGGAACTTTGAGATTGGGCTCGTGACGTACACCGTACATCATAAATACTGCCTTTCCATTCGCACCGCTTTGGAGACCCAACCTTGCATCCGAGCGGAGAATTACCGTATCTAAGTTGACACTTACAGGCATTACAAAATTTGTTTTGTAGCCCTTTAACAAATTATCCATTGCTCCCATTTTTTCGAGTGTTTCCCTTTTCACGCCAAGTTGCTCTAGCGTTTTCCAGTCAACATCTTCTACCTTAAAATGGTACTCGCTTTTTTCTTGCGTTGCCTTTGTTGTTTCCTCCTCCTTTTTGGCGGCCTGTTGTTGCTCGTTGGGCTCTTTGACCTCATGCTTTGCCATGACAGCCTCACCCTCTTTGGTCGGGGAAGCAACCTGTTTCTGAATTTGTTTAGCGGTTTCGACAGCGTCCGTTTCAGGCACTTTAAAGAATGAGAAATGGGTTGGATCTTTAATCTGTCTCCAAAAGTTAGAGAAGAAATTTGTAAATAAATCTCCGGCTCTGTCAACTCGCATGAATTGACTTTGGTTTTTCTTGGTGGCATCAACGGTTTTCAGGTTACCGTTTTCGTCAACACCTGTGACGGCTTGGATTTTCTTTTTTTCCTTGTCCATCACCAACAGCACATCCGAAAGCTGCTCGGGATATTGCTGTGGATTTTCTTTTGTCTGTTCGCTCATGATATTGATTTTTTAAAGTTTGCATTGTCCGAAAGTAGGCGAAGCAGGTACGGCATAGCCATATCCGTCTTTTCGTGGTAGGGTTTGTCATCGGTTTTCTTTTGTACGTCGTATGGGTGCTTTGAAACTTTCCCTAATGAACTGGTGTACATCCGATAGTTTGTAATACAGCTTTCCGCTAATGGTGTAATACGGTAGCTTGCCCGTGGAGCGGTATCGTTGCAGGGAGCGGTGGCTGATTTTCAGCATGAGGAGCAGGTCTTGGTTGTCCAGTAATTCCTCGCCGTCTATGCTGTGCCGTTCTTTCTTGATGTTTAGGACGTACTCTTTTAAAATATCGAAACGCTCCATGATACGTTCCATCCATGCGATAAATTCCATTCTGTCGATGTTCATAACAAATCCTTTTAATGATTTCTAACACCACAAAATTGGAGCGATTGTCGCAGGCTGTCTTCCGATACGTGTCTATCAAAAAGGCACTTTTTTCATTTTTTTCAATTCATGCAAAGTGCTGTTTTTAGGGTCTTTCCGCACTTTTGATCAATCGGTCGGCATCCAAATCAATGGATTTGCCGATAGACACATATAGGCAAACGGGCAAAAAAAAGACAGCACCGATTGATGCTGTTCTTTTTGATGGAAATAGATGACAAAAATTTATAGGTTGTCTTCCCTGTCCATATATTCCTCCAAACTATATTTGAGTTGATCTAAAAACAATGTCCGTGAGCCTGCACGGGTCTTCATTCGGTGGAAGCTGTTGTGAATATCATTCAGCGATATACGGAACAGGATTTGGAATACCATACTGATCTTGCGGATGCCTATTTTACCGTGCGAAATGGCGTCGCAGGCATAGAGTGCATATATCAACTCGATAAGTGCGTTTTTTGATTGTGTCCAGAAAACATCTTTTGTTTCCTCGTGCTGTAAAAGGACATCAGGATTTTGTTCGGGGCTTAACTTTGTCGTTAGATAATTATAGACTAATTCATTGGCTATGATTTTTGCTACTTTGTAATCAAAGTAGGTCGAAAAGTTCGTGTCGATTTCAAATACAAAGCTGTTCAGCCCATCATAACAATTGATTTTTCCAAGCGTGAAATATTGTTCGTCACGGTCTATTCTACCCGAGCGGTAGTATCTATAAAAATCCGAATTGCAAATATGTTCTTTGTATTCCTGCTTCAATCCCTTCAATTTGATGGCAAAATAGTTTTGGTATAAATTGCCGTTGTCTACGGGGCAGGCTGTTTCAATCCGGTAAACCTTATTATAATAGATAAGCTTTCCGAGGATATTCGGCTTGACCTGTTTAAAAAAACGTATTTCCTCGTCCTTACTGGAAAAGCCTTCCTTTAGTATATCCTCTTTTACGACACGTAACAACTCTTGGAGAAAAATTGTCATCTTGTATGCCTCATCAATGAAACTGGATGTTTCGGCTGATAATTTCTGCTCTTGCTTTTGGATATCAGCCACAATGTTATTCAAAGGATGTCTCATAGCTAAGGGTTTTAAATTGTACACTATCACTATCTACCTACAAAAATTATCCTTAACAATGAGTTTCTTTCATGATACGGTACGAAGTCAGGAAAGATTTTTATTGATTGCAGGAATAGGTCAGAATTTAATTCATATCATCATCATTGATAATATTTTATCACGTTAAATTTCGTAAATTGTCACAGTATATTTCAATTATCAAAATAAAGTCTTTCGTATCATAAAACTAAGACGAGGTAATGACATATTACGTTTGAACAATATATAAATAGGATTTTAAATATGAAGCTTGTTACGAGAGATAACCTTGAAAGTTGGGCTAAAACTACTTTTTCAAAATCAGCTCTACCTTACCTTATTTCAAGATTAGTGAGGGCAACAACACCAATAAGTACAAAAGCCGACTTCCCTTCTGGAAGTGCTACATTTATAGGTGGTTGGGATGGAATAGTTAGCTGTGAAGTTGAAACTCCTTACGTGCCTCAAGGAGTTTCATTATGGGAATTTGGAACTACAGACGACTGTAAGGGTAAGGCAGATGATGACTATGATAAGCGAAAAAACAATCCTGAAGAGTATAATCCAAGTGAGTGTACTTTTGTCTTTGTCACCCCAAGATTGTGGACAAAGAAGACAAAATGGGTTAAAGCAAGGAAAGCAGAAAATTTCTGGAAAGATGTCATAGTATATGATGCAATAGACATTGAGCAATGGTTAGATAATGCTTTATCTGTTTCAAGGTGGTTTGCGTCACAGGACGGTGTAGATTCCTATCCATTTGATGGAATAATGACAGCGGATGAGTTTTGGGAAGAATGGTCAATTGGCGGAAAAGGGTTGGAGCTTCTCCCTGAATGCATAATTTCAGGGAGAGAGTATGAAAAGAACCAATTATTGTCCACTTTACAGGGGGAACCTACTATTAAAGGTGTAAAAGCCTCAACAAGAAATGAAGCTATTGCTTTCATTATCGCTTCGGCTAAAACCTTTCCTATCGAAGAGGCGGATAGATTTTTCTCTAAATCTCTGATAGTGGATACTGAGGGGAATTTTCGTGGAATACGAATAAATACCAATTCCCCATTAAATCTTATTCCAAGATTTGATGATGCTCAACCACTTTATTCTGCTGTTTCGAAAGGTCATCATGTTTTGGTTCCGCTGGGTGCTGATGACGAATTTAACCAAGAAACAATCACTTTGCCAATTATCGACAAATTTGGCCAGGTGAAATCTTTAGTAGATAGCGGTATCCCAGAAACTGATGCCGAAAAGTTTTCCCGAGAAGCGGGAAGAAATATTACTATCCTTAAAAAACTTCTCGGATTCCCTTATACGAAAGCGAAATGGATGGAAAACGAAAACATTCGTGAAATTATCCCTGCATTACTAATTGGAAGATGGAACGAAACTTTTGTCGGTGACATCGAGCTGATTGAAAAGTTGTCAGGTCAAAGATATTCTGAATATGTTGTTACGCTAAATAGATGGAAAAACTTTGAAGAATCTCCCATCATTCAAATTGGCGAGACTTGGCGATTAACTTCTCCGTTGGATTTGTGGACAAATTTATCATTTTTTCTCACTCCCAAAGATTTTGAAGACCTTCAAGAATGTTTTGGATTAGCATTTAGAAATGGCAATCCAACGATTGAACCCGAAGATGAAAACAGCTTTTCTGCATATTTTTCGAAAAGGAAAAAATACTCTAAATGGTCAAGAGAGGGGTTGATTCAGTCCTTAATTTTAATAGGAAGATTAAACGACGTAAAAATTTCCAATCTAAAAAATCCTCAAAGTTTTGTTGATGCTTTAATATTTGACTTACTTGATAATGCAAGTGGAGAAATATGGATATCCGTTGACCACGAATTACCATTAATAGCAGAGGCATCACCCGAAAGCTTCCTGAGTGCTGTCAAAAAGTCTTTAGCTAAAGAACAGCCCGAAATCATGGATATGTTTATAGAGGAAGACGGATTCATTGATAAGACCAGTCATCATACAGGATTGTTATGGGCACTTGAAAGTTTGGCTTGGTTGCCAGAATATTTGTTGGATTCGAGTTTAATTTTGCTCACCTTATCAAGGCTTGACCCGGGGGGGCGACTGTCCAATAGACCATCAAACAGTATAGCCGAAATCTTTAAACCATGGCATTATCAAACGCTTGCTTCATTTGACGAAAGAATGAAGGTTTTGAGATATATTACAAAAAAGGAAAGAAAGTCGGGCTGGTCTCTTTTAATAAGAATGTTGCCTGACCGTCACGGTATTGCACACCCAACTCACAAGATGCGCTGGCGTATATTTGATAAGAATATAAATTTGAGTTACACCTACGAAGAAATATGGAAAACTCATTCCGAAGTTGTTGAAATGCTGATATCAATTTTCGATAACGATGAATTGAAATTTGCGCAACTCATAGAGGAAATTCCAAATCTCTCTTCACAAGATAGAAAGCGTGTATTAGAATGGGCAGAAAGTATTTACGAAAATGTCGAACAGATAGACTTTTCATCTTGGGAATCTATAAGAAAGATATTAAATCAACATAGGTCTCATCCTGATACGGATTGGGCTTTACCTGAATCAGAGTTGGTTAGATTGGAAGCACTTTATAACAAACTTCAGCCGACGGACACTATTAACAAGTATATATGGCTCTTTAATGACCACTGGCCAGACTTTCCCGAGGGATTTAAATATGTGGAAAATGATTATAAGGAACGACATATACAACAGCAAAGCCGTATTAATACTGAAAGAGAAAAGGCTATAATTATTCTTCGTGAGGAATTAGGTTTAAGTAGAACATTAGATTTGCGTAAAAAGGTCAAAGAACCGTGGCA
>CANRHE010000035.1 GCA_947630335.1 uncultured Sphingobacterium sp. | reverse complement strand
AGGGTAGGTAAATGGGATACGTATTTAACGCAAACGTTCATTAGCGCGAAGAAAAAACCGGCTAAGAGCATGTATTGAACACTTTTGTTGGGCACTATGTTTCTTTTGTTATTTGACTTGTATTATCAGCAGTGTCAACCTCGACTACCGTTTGAGTTACAAGTATAGCAAAAGAGTTTGGTGTTATCCCATTCCCATATTTAATAGCGTATTCTTTTGTAAATTGTGCACCATAATACAGAATAGCTGCAGAATAATACACCCACGCTAATAATATTATTAATGAGCCTGCTGCACCATAAGCATTGGCCGTTTTGTTCCCTGATAAATAGATAGATATGCCATATTTTCCAATCATGAAAAGGACTGCTGTAAATATTGCCCCCCCTAATATATCTTTAAATCTTATTTTGGCGTCTGGTAAAAATGAGAATATACATCCAAATAATAACGTGATAATTACAAATGTAAGACCTAAGTTAACCCATTCCCATAGTTCAATGTGCATTTTTTGAAAAAACGAGTTATTAAGTAAGTTTTCGATTTGTACAGATATAATATTGATCACACTACTCATGATTAGTGATAATAAAAGTAGAAAGCTTAGTCCAATCACCATTAGAAATGAAATTAAGCGATTGATGAGCATTTTGATCCAATCTTTTTTAGGTTTAATTTTTAATTTCCATATCTGATTTATAGAGCTTTGGATATCAATAAAAATTGTTGTAGAGGTAATTATTAATGTTGATACTCCAATTATCAAACCAAGGTTTGATTTGTTTTGCATGGATACTTGTTGTATTGCTTGCTCTATTAACTTTGAAATTTCTGGACCAACTATTGTATTGAGTTCATTAAAGACAAGCACTTTGGCATTGTATGTATTGCTTGCTTGACTATCATATAGTAAACCTAAGGCCCAAATGACCATAATAATAAGTGGACCTATTGAAAAAACCGTATAATAAGCAAGTGATGCACTCATCTTCATGCATCTATCTGCTGAAAAGTTATTACCAGCCCTAATTAGTAATTGAGCAAAGCCTTTTATTTTCTCAATAAAAGGCTCTTTTATATGGTGGTTATTTGTTTTAGTGTTGTTCTTCATACATCTCATTTATATGAGCCTGGCAATGTTCTTGAATAACTTTACGTTTCAATGATAACTTAGGGGTAAGTTCGCCATTATCTATTGTCCATTCATGCGTTAAAAGTACAAATTTTTTTATTTTTTCCCATTGTCCAAACGTTCCATTTGCTTTATCCACTTCTTCTTGATATTTTTCTACTATTATCTTATTTGTAATTATACTCTGATGATCATCAAAAGTAATTCCTTTATACTGCGCATATTTTTTGAGTACATCGTAAGCAGGTACAATTAAAGCAGAAGGAAATCGCTGATTCTCTCCAACTACCATAACTTGTGCGATAAAGATAGATTCCATTAATTTGTTTTCTAATACCTGAGGAGCAATATACTTACCTCCAGCAGTTTTGAACATTTCCTTTTTGCGATCTGTAATACGAAGGAAACCATCTGCGGTTATCAAACCTATATCTCCAGTATGAAAGAAATGCTCTTCATCAAAGGCTTCAAGTGTCGCTTTTTCATTTTTATAATAACCACTAGTAACGGAAGGGCCTTTGACTAATATTTCGCCATCTTCGGCTATTTTCACTTCCAAATTGGATAATACTCTACCCACTGTACCAAATTTCACATCTTTATCTGCCCATGAATTTACAGCTATTACTGGAGAGGTTTCCGTTAGCCCGTATCCTTCCAATACCTTTATATCAGCAGCCCAAAATATTCGGGATAATCGTTCCTGTAAGGCTGCACCTCCCGAAATTATTAAATTATTATTTCCACCTAATGCGTCCTTCCACTTTGAAAAAATAAGTTTTCTTGCAATATTCAATCTAAAATTATACCAACTACTATTTAGAGAAGGTTCTTGGCATTGTAGTCCCAAATTGACCGCCCAAAAGAATAATATTTTTTTAATTCCTGTTAGTGATTTACCTTTTTCAATAATTTTGTCATATACTTTTTCTAATACTCGAGGAACTGTCGAGAATACTTGTGGTTTTACCTCATTGATATCATTTACAATGTTATCTAAGTTCTCCGCATAATAAATTTCTACATTATTGCTAATATATAGGTAGACTACCATTCTCTCGAAAATATGGCATAAAGGTAAAAAGCTTAATGATTTTTTGATATTCTCTGTAAGTAAATGAGTGGTTGCTTGGACATTACTTATTAAATTCTTATGAGTTAAATATACTCCTTTTGGCCGGCCCGTTGTACCTGAAGTGTAAATAAGGGTTAACAAATCATCTGGGTGTACCGCTTCATTATAAGGAGCTAAGTCAGTTGTTAGTGTAGCGCCTTCGTTTATTAAATCAATTATACTCAGTTGACCTACTATAGGGTCTAAAGTGATTAGTTCTGTAGATAAATTATTATCCTTAAGTGCTATTTCAACTTTCTCAGAGAGTTCTTTATTACTCACAAAAATTAACTTTACTTCAGCATCATTGATTATATAGGACAGGTCATTGGCTGATAGTGTCGGGTATAAGGGTACGATAGCTATACCCAATTGATTACAAGCAAAATCGACGAAATTCCATTCGGGTCTATTCCCAGACATTAAAGCTACACGATCACCTTTCTTTAAACCTTTTTTTAGAAGAGCTCTAGATATGTTGTCCACTATCTCTATTATTTGAGGTTTAGGGTATATTTTCCAGCCTGAGCTGTGGCGTTGTGCTAATTTGAGTATTCGACCAGAAGTATCTCGGTCACTTTTTAATAAATCAAATAATCTAAGCGTGTTCGTGTCCATAGCTTTATAATTTATAATTCGGTCTGTGTGTGGTGTATAAATATAACAAATTGAAAGAGTTAACTAAAATAATCGATAGGTATATTTTGAAAATATGGGTTCTTATAAACATTTTTTAACTTTTTGGTTGGGTATTTTATGTTATTTTTGGATTTATTATTTTAAAAAAGATATATGAATTGTATTCTACGAAGTGTCGCTTTTCTAGTTTTGGGATTGTTTTTTTCAACTAACGTATTTGCTCAATTGTCAGATAGAAATGCAGTTGGTGGTAGGTTTGGTTCAGCATCTGGTTTGAATTATCGTTACACCTTGTCGCAAGATCGCGCGATTGAAGGAATTCTGAGTATTCAGAGTAATTCAGAGTCTAGCCGTTTTCGTCTTGTCGGGTTGTATGAGTATTACAAACCTATTGTACATAATCTATCTTGGTATTATGGTTTTGGGGGAAGTATTGGTAATTATAAGTATAAATCTTTTACAGATAGTAACGGTTATTTACAACCATCATATTCTGAATTGTCATTAAGTATAGACGGTATCATCGGTTTAGATTATGCTATTCCCGAATCACCGATTAGTATCTCACTTGATTTGAAACCCTATTTTGATTTCTTACAAGAGTCCAGTATACGGGTTTTCGATCCCGTTGGATTTTCTATTCGATATCGTTTTTAATTACAATGATGGGGAGCTAATAGAGCTCCCCATCATTGTTTTATAAGGATAGCCAAATATTTCCTAGCTTTCTTTCCTCCACGCTAGCTTGTTCTTTTCTTCTTATCACAAAAGTTTTTTTTGTAGATGATAAGAATGGGATTTCGATATTTTTTATCATGCCATCCCTTGAAACTAGAATTAAGGCTTTTTCTCCTTCTATTGCCTTTGAAGTAAAATACTCAAGAATTTTACCCTGTTCATCAATTCTATAATTATTTATCGCAATTAGTTCATCGTGTACATTCAGACCGCCAAACCAAGCACCAGAATCGCGATCAATCTGTTTAACTATAGTTTTGCCATCTTGATGAACCGTCTTTGCTCCTAAAGTAAGATTGTTACTTCCTTGGTTAAGATCAATTAATTCATATCCTACACTATTAAAGTAGTGATTATAGTCCATATCTATGGTAGAATAGGCTGCTTCGAATATATCACGTAAAGGCACCTTTGTGAGTTTTTCTGCAAATTGTAATAACTCTTCTTCTTCAAACCCTCTGTCCTCAGTAAGGTAATAATGAGCATATGCTTCTCTTAGTACATCATCTAATCTTAATTTACCTTGGGTATGAACTAAAATTTTAATATCCAATAGAAGTGAATGAATAGCTCCTTTATTATAATAGGATATAGCTACGTTATGAGAGTTTTCGTCTGGACGATAATGTTTTATCCAAGTGTCAAAACTTGATTGCGCTGCGCTTTGTAAGGTGTGGCCTGGACGGTTGTACACATTGTTAAAGTCGTTAGCTAATTGCTGTAAGTACTCTTGTTCATCATAAAACCCACAGCGACGGATTATTAAATTGTCATAGTAAGATGTGATCCCTTCCATTAGCCATAGTCCAGTAGTATAATTTTCTTGGTCATAGTTAAAAGGTCCCAAAGCTTTAGGTCTAAAACGTTTAACATTCCAGAGATGGAAGTATTCATGTGCAACAAGACTCAGATAGCTTTTGTAGCTATTCTCTTGGCCGTAAGCCAGTCTTGAAGTCGAAAGAATAGTTGAATTTAAATGTTCTAATCCTCCATGTGATTGACTGTGATTATGTGTGACAATCAAGTAATAATTGTTAGGGTTTGATTGCCATATTTTATTTTCTTCCTGTACGATTTTGGTAATATCTTCAGAAAGCTGTTTTTTGTTGTAATCTCCTGTACCGACCATGGCACATTCATGTACAATACCATCAACTTCAAATTGCCATGTATCTTGATTGCCTATTTCAAATGGACTATCAAAAAGAATATCAAAGTTCTCTGCGTAATATATGGGCTTAGACTCAATTAATGGTAAACCAGTGGATATTTTGCTCCAGTGGGATGGTGTCTCAATTTGAACAGTACAGGGTATGTGGAGTAGCCCGTCAATGTAAAGGAAAGTGCCAACAGGACTCAAAAAAGCTCTGTCTATATCAATAAAGCTTGTTCTTACCGATGTTTCAAAGGCATAGACAGCATATTGTATCTTTATGTTATTACCCTCATTGAATACCCGCCATGTATTTTTATTTTGTTTTATGAATTTTAGCTTACTATTCTCACAGGTTACAGCGCTGAATCGTTCCACGTTTTTACTATACTCTCTGACTAAATAAGAACCTGGTGCCCATACGGGCATTTTAACATCTATGTAATTGTGAGTTTTTAAATTATCAATGGTCATCAATACTTCTACATAATGTGTCTGCGGGGCAGGAAAAGTAAGATGGAAGTGTATATTAGGATTTGACATAGCTGTACTTTAATTCGTATAAACATTTGTTTACGTAAAGTTAGGTCAATTGCTAACGAGTTCAAAATATTATATGACTAATGAATTTTTAAACTCCTAATGATTATTACTATATTTGGTTTACTAAAAAATAGAAAAGTAAACATAATTTTAGTATGATTTTAGTTGCTGATAGTGGTTCCTCAAGCTCTGATTGGATGTTGAATGTTCCTGATAGTGAACCCTTGTTTTTTAAGACGAAGGGTTTGAATCCTTTTTTCGTTAGTGAGAAGGAAATAGAGAATGTCATGAAAGATGTGCCTGAAATCATTCCATATATAGATGAAATAAAGGAAGTTTACTTTTTTGGAGCGGGCAGCATTACGCCTGATCGCAGAGAAATAGTTTCTAATGCTTTGACATCATTATTTCCCCGGGCTTTTATTTCTGTCGAATCTGATTTACTAGGCGCAGCCTATGCTACTTGTGGTGATTCGGAAGGATTGATTGCTACTTTGGGAACGGGATCAGATATTAGTTTCTACGATGGGGAGCATCTGAAGGCAAGCTTGCATGGGATTGGTTATGTATTGGGGGATGAAGGTTCGGGAGCATGGTTTGGAAAACGTCTGATTACTAGTTTTCTGTATGGTATGATGCCTAAGGATTTGGAGAAGAAATTTGCTGATAAGTATAGAATAACAAAAGAGTTAATCATAAAGAATGTTTATCAGAAAGATAAACCAAATTCTTACTTAGCTTCTTTTGCTGTTTTTTTGGATGAAAATCGGTCTCATTCTTTCATTGATAAATTGTTGACAGATGGGTTTGATGAATTTGTTCGGACTAATATCATGACATACCCCAAGTTTTGGGAGTATAAATGTAATTTTGTAGGACGTATTGCTTATACTTTTGACCTGCATCTGCAAGAAGTCTGTAAATTACATGGTGTCAAAGTGGGAAAGATATTAAGGTCGCCCATTGAAGAAATATTTCATTACGTGATAAAAAGGGAAACAAGTAATAATTTAGTTTAAATTTAATAGCAATGATAACGTTAGCTTTAATTATGGTGTTAAATATTTTTACACCTTCACCAACTATTTACGATTATTCTTTTCAAACAATTGATGGTAAAACAAAGAATTTCGCCGATTTTAAAGGAAAGAAAATATTAATAGTCAATACAGCGTCCAAATGTGGATATACGAAACAGTATAAAGATCTTCAAAAATTACATGAGTTATATGGCAAACAATTGGTTGTCATTGGATTTCCAGCAAACAACTTCGGTAGTCAGGAGCCAGGAAGTAATGAGGAAATAAATGCTTTTTGTGAACAAAATTATGGCGTTAACTTTATCATGGCAGAAAAAGTTGACGTTAAGGGGGATGCTATTCATCCAATCTTTCAATTCCTAATAAATCAACCAAATCCTGATTTTACAGGGGAGATTAAGTGGAATTTTGAGAAGTTCTTGATTAATGAAGACGGTAAGCTTATACATCGATACCGTTCACCAGTGAATCCCTTAGATCAAGTTATAATAGGTCAATTATAAGAAATAAGGCCTTCTGAAACTATTCAGAAGGCCTTATTTCTAACTAACCAATTTAAACTAATTTATGAAACCTACTCTTATGAGGTATTGATACAAATATAAGCAGCTAAGTTGTTAATTTTTGTTATTTAGAATTAACGAATTGTTAAATGTTTTCTCCAGCAATATAATAACAGTATCTGCATCTAGGTTCATAGCTCTCTTTTTCACCTAACAAAACAATATTTTCACTTTTATGTGTTCGAAATGAATAATTTGCAGGTGCGCCACATTGTACACATACAGCGTGAACTTTGGTTACATCTTCTGCTATAGCCATTAACTCTGGGATAGGACCAAAAGGTTTACCTTGATAATCCATGTCTAAGCCTGCTATAATTACTCGTATCCCTTTATTCGCTAATTGAATACATACATTGGGTAAGTCTTCATCAAAAAACTGTGCCTCATCTATACCAATTACTTTGATATCATTGCTTAATAATAAAATAGCGGATGAATGATTGACAGAAGTAGAGGGTATGCTCGTTCTATTATGTGATACTACTTCATTATCTGCATAGCGAATGTCTAATGCTGGTTTGAATATCTCTACGGGTAATTTTGCAAATTGAGCTCTTCGCATTCTACGTATTAATTCTTCTGTCTTACCCGAAAACATTGACCCGCATATGACTTCTATACTGCCTATTTTTCTATCTCTCTGATTAAAATATTGTTCTGAAAAAAGCATAACTCCTAAATCTAAACTCCCGTATTTGTCTCTTTATTAAAAAACAAATACTCCTTATAAACTGCACGAATATCGAAATTATATCTTATTTTTGAAGTATAAACTCGTGGTTATTTCTGAACATAGTCTGTATCAAATGATTTGGTTTCAACACGATTATTTTTAAAGAATTATTAAATTACTACGCACATGGCTAAATCCAAAGATCAATTGTTAGCGAAGATTGATACTCTATTAGTAGATGTCAATTCGCAATATGCAAGTTTAAAGAGTAATGATCAGCTAGATGGCTTAGACATCACTTTATTGGCTGGTAAGGTTGAATATTTGGCAAGTTATGTTAAAGCTTTGCACTATTTTGTTCAGGTTCCTACTGCAATTAAAGACGATCAAGATCAACAATTCTTTACACCCGGAATTAATCTAAAAAAGGAAGCTGACGAACAAGAGGTATTTGAAGAGATACAAGAAAAACCTTTTCATATCGAAGAAGAATCTAAAGACGTATCAACTGATATTGAAGCTACTATAGAAACTGTATTTGCTACAAATCAATCCGTACAGTCAACTGAAGATACTGTTTCAGAAACCGTAATTGTAAAGGATCATATAGAGCCACAAAATCCAAAAGTTGTTGAAGATACAGAGGTCTTTAGTGAGTCTCCATCTCACGTAAATGGTGATAAATCAAATAAGCCTTTGACAATCAATGAAATGATACATCAGCAAAAGAAGGCGGGTGTAAATATGACTCAGCAATTTCATACTTCGTCTTCTCAAGATAAGGTTGTTGACTTAAAGGCTGCTATTAGTTTGAATGATAAACTATTATTTATCAAAGATTTATTTAATGGTTATAGTCTTGCATATAGTGAAGCAATAGAATTATTAAATCGCTTTGATAATTATGCAGAGGCAGATGCTTTTTTGCAAACAAATTATGCTTTGAAAAATCGTTGGGCAGAAAAACCAAATACAGTTGAAAAATTCTACCATTTGGTTAGAAAGAAATTTCAATAAATAGCATAAAAAAAGAGGCCTTAAGCCTCTTTTTTTATGCTATTTATTGAAGGTTGAATTTAACCCATTCTTGTCCATCATGTCCAAAATGGAAATATTTTGGTTGTATTATTTCAGCTAATATTTCAACATCCTGTAAGTATTGTTCATCTTCTTTGTGAAAAGTTTCCTTATTTATTATGAACACTTTATTTTCAAGAATTGCTCTCGTTTTTTGATTTTTTAGTTCAGTCAGATAAGATGGTAGTATTTGATAGAGATCTTCTGTCTGTTGTATTATAATAATCACTTGAGGGTCTTGGGATATACTTTTTATTAAGGTTCCTCCAGCAATCTTAATTTTTTCTTCTAAGGTAGGGTTATATAAAGGTTCGAAAATATTATTTTGAACGAGTATAACCACATTTGGAAAACTGTCAGTTGGAAGAAATTTTAATTTGTGAATCATGATATCGATTTCTTCTTCCATCATCTCTGCGCGATTTTCATCTAATCGCTTTATATTCTCAATTATCTCTTCATATTTTGTCATGCTGCAAATTTACTGAGGCGTTTATTATAAACCTAATTAATACACTTATTTTGACCTAAATTCTTGAATTCGTATTTTAGTAAAGTAAAATTAATAAAAGACTATGTTTGATAAGTTATTCCAAGCTCAACAGAAAGCCGAAGAGATTAAGGCTAGATTAAGTAACATCTCTGTATCTGGTGAGGCAGAAGGTGGTAAAGTTAAAGTAATAGCTTCTGCTAACAAAGAGATTAAAGAGATTACTATTAGCGATGAGTTATTTGCAGAAGGTGATAAAGGGCAGGTAGAAGAATTGCTTATGGTTGCATTAAATAAAGCATTAGCTCAGGCTGAGAGTGTGAGTCAGACGGAGATGGCTGCCGCTTCGCAAGATATGCTTAGTGGTCTGGGTGGATTAGGTAATTTATTCGGTAAATAGATATTTGTTATGAAAAATCAACTTTCGGTTCGTTATTTGGGGCATGCCTGTTTTGAGTTTGATTTTGAAGGGACAAAAGTATTGTTAGATCCTTTCATTACATCCAATCCCCTAGCCAAAAATGTCAATGTAGAAGATATTAAGCCTGACTTTATATTTTTGAGTCATGGGCATGCGGATCATGTTGCTGATATGGCAAAGATTCAGAAGCAATCGAATGCTTATGTTGCTGCGATTGTGGAGACTGCTGCATGGGTGAAAAGAGAAGGCGTAGCTGAAGATAGAGTAATTGAATTTAATTTCGGTGGTACGCTAAGTTTACCCTTTGGTAAAGTAAAAATGGTATATGCTTTACATACTAATGCTACACCTGATGGTGCATACGCTGGTACGGCTTGTGGTTTTGTTTTTTTTGTAGGTGATAAAACAATTTATTTTGCAGGGGATACGGCTTTATCATTAGAAATGAAGCTTTTGGAAGAGTTGAATTTAGATTGGATAGTGCTACCTATTGGCGGACATTATACAATGGATATGTACGATGCGGTAAAAGCGGCTAACTTTGTTAATTGTAAGAATGTTATTGGCATGCACTATGACACTTTTCCACCATTAGCTATCGATAGAGAAGAAGCCAAAGCTTTATTTTTTAATGCTGGTATGGATTTGAAGTTATTAGAAATTGGAGAGTCCATGGACTTGTAGTACTTTCTTATAAAGAATTTTAAAAAATAAAAGAGCTATAATTATAGCTCTTTTATTTTTATTGACCTAATGATCTATCTATGTGGAATTTCACTAAATCATCGATAGGAGATCTTAATATTTTTCCTACTTTCATACCGTATTGAGCTGCTTTTTCCTCCAATACATTGCGGAAATTATAACCAACTGATCCTATACAATTAAAAGTATATTTTTGGTAATCAGGGTATTTAGAAACTAGATTCGCAAAGAAAGCTTCAAAAGAGTCATCAACAATTTTTCTTGTATATTCAATGTTTACATTGTTGTCATAAACAAATTTACTGAAGCTAGCGCAAAAGCGATTAGCTAAAGGTTTAGTATATACATTGTCCATAATCTCGTCGCCTGTTAACTTGTAGGTATCGTAGAATACTTTTGCAACATCCTCAGGCATTAAGTTACGTACAAAATCTGTTAACAATTTTTTGCCGATATATGATCCAGAACCTTCGTCACCTAGAATATAAGCTGCAGAGCTAATATTATGTGTGATTTCTTCTCCGTTGTATATACATGAGTTAGTTCCAGTTCCCAAAATGGCAGCAAATCCAGCCTCTTTACCTAATAAGGCACGCGCAGCGGCTAATAAGTCATGACCAATTTCAATTTTGGCATTAGGGAATAATACGCCGAATGCATCGGATACGATTTTTGCTTTTTCGCTATTGTGCACACCTGCGCCATAGTAGTTAACCTCTTTGATTTGATCTAAAGGTAAGTCTTGTGGAAGTCCTTTTTTCAATGAGCCTACGATATAATCGCTATCCACAAAATAAGGATTATATCCTTCTGTGTTAAAATATACTTTCTTGTGGTTATCATCTAATAGGCACCAATTGGTTTTGGTTGAACCTCCATCTGCAATAATGATCATTATAGTTTGTATTAGTTCAGTAATTCTATATAATTAAGCTTTTCGAAGATACATTATTCTTAACGAAAAAACATATTTAATTTATATAATATTTTCGATATAATTCAAAAAACTGCTTTAAATCACTATTAACGCAGTTTTTTGAATTACATACTTAGTGTAATAAATACAATTAGTAACGCTTTACTCGGTATTTGTGACTTCTAAGTTGTCAATATCTATGTTTTGTTTTTTAAGGAAACCTTTAGCAAGGAACGCAAATATAATGATGTATACAAATCCTAATAACGGAATTATATAAGAGTTATGGATTCCTATTATATCAGCTAGTTTACCTTGTATCGGAGGGATAATACCACCACCTAATATCATCATTACTAAGAAAGCTGAGCCTTGTTCTGTGTATTTACCTATTCCAACAATGGATATTGAAAATATTGAACCCCACATAATAGAACATGCTAGACCTCCAGTTAAAAAAGAATAAATAGCGACAGTACCAGAACTTAATAAGCCTATAGCCATAGCAACTAATCCTAATGTCCCAAATATAATTAAAGTTCTTACGGGCTTATCTTTACTTATATAGAAAGCAATGACCTGAATAATTACGCAGATGACGAAAAAATATAAGTGAGACATATTAAACCCAGCTAGCGAATTGACCGCTAGTATTACTCCGAAGGCAATAAAAGGTACCGTGCCTAATAGAATTTGTTTGGTTGATTTAGCGAAATTGAATGCCGTCACAGCTCCCGCCCAACGTCCAATCATCATGCCCCCCCAGTACATAGAAATATAGGGCGTAATTTCTGAGGATTGCAAATTACCAAATTCATTTAAGGTCAGTAATTCACCTAAATTGCTTCCAATAGCAACTTCAATACCTACATAGATAAACAATGCTAACATGCCCAGCACTAATTGTGGATAACGCATAGCTCCCCAACCTTCTGGCTTTTTACTAGCTTTAGTATATGAAAAAATGAGCGTTGCTATAATTACTATTAAAGCGCCGAATAACAAACCCATTCTTTGCAGTTCCAAGGGGTGCGCTATGGATTTTATTTGTGCTGTCAAGCTGTGTATTGCATCAGTATTTGACACTTCTCTTAGCTGCTGTTGTAATTCACTTATTTGTATGGCAGATTCGCTTTTGTAGCTTAAGAAGACAGGTGTAAACATACAAATCAGAAGTACTGTCATGAGGATTAAAGTATTTTTTGCCTTATTCGAAGACTCCATCGGTTCGTCATTTATACCTGCAGGTACTTTTTTAGAAAAGTAGAATAAAGCAGCTGCAAGAATAAACAGTAAGCCAACAGCGATATAGAGGTATACTACTTTATTTAAAGGGAGTTGAGATATCTCTGAATCAGATATTGTTTCAAATGTTCCAAACAAAGCATACCCTATTATTAATGGTCCAATAGTAGTACCGAAGGAATTAACTGCTCCTCCGAGGTTAACTCTAGAGGCTCCTGTTTTTGGATCTCCTAATAATACAGCAAAGGGATTAGCAGCTGTCTGTTGTAATGAGAATCCTAAGGCCACAATAAACAAGCCTATTAACATGCCAAGATACATATTCACTTCAACTGCTACAATCATAGCCGCTGCTCCTAATGCAGAGAAGAGTAATCCATAGACAATACTTTTTTTGTACCCCCATGTTCCAACGATATCTTTACCTCGAAGTGAACCGAAAATATATAGGAGTAAGGCTCCGATGTAATAGGCACTATAAAATGCGAAATCGATAAGTTGTGATTGAAATTGATCTAGATGGAAATAGTTTTTACAGAAAGGAATAAAAATACTATTCCCTGCAGCAATAAATCCCCAAAAGAAAAAGACTACGATTAAGGTGTATAATGCTGGATAATTTGTTTCCTTATTATTTATATTCATAATTTTTGCATATATTTAAATAAACATAGTTAATTTTTTTTTTTGAATATGCAGATGCGTTAAAATAATTCCATTTGTAGCCAACTGATAGTGGCTTTTTGTATAAAAAAATCAATTTTTCTTTGATAATTGAAATCTTATAACTTTCTTTGCGTATTCTCAAATTTATCATACGGTAAAAAACAAATTAGCTGCGTTCTTGTTTTGTATGCAGCGACATAGGTTTCTGAATGAAGCTGTTTCGTAAGATAAAGTTAGATTTCAAACTTTTAAGATCCAAAAGAAATAATCATAATTCAATATTTTAATGAATATCAACGAATTGAATTCAAAACTCGTGTCCGAATTGCGCGAGATCGCGAAGGTGTTAGGGATTATAGATGTAGATAAGCTTCGTAAACAAGAATTAATCGACAAAATTGCCAATGTTGCTCAACAACCTGCTGAGGTTGAAGTAAGTTTGGAACCCTCAGAGTCTTCTGCATCAACTAGTTCCGAGGATAAAAGTCGCCGTAGTAGAACACGTACCATAAAAACTGAGCCTGTAGCTGTTACAAAAAGAGTAAAGTCTGATGATGAATTAGATAAACCTTTGTCTGCTTCAAGTGTACAGGAAGATACAAAAACGGAAGAAGTCGCTCCAGTAGAACCTAAAAAAGCTGAATCTAATGCACCTAATACTGACTTTGATAATGTTATCGTCAATGAAGGAGTGTTAGAAATTATGCCCGATGGTTATGGTTTTTTACGTTCGTCTGATTACAACTATTTAACCTCTCCAGATGATATCTATGTTTCTCAATCTCAAATAAAGCTATTTGGTTTGAAAACGGGTGATAATGTTAGAGGAAGTATTCGTCCTCCAAAAGAAGGTGAAAAATATTTTCCATTAGTTCGTATAGAATCTATCAATGGTCAGAATCCTGCTGAAGTTAGAGATCGTGTTCCATTTGATTACTTGACGCCATTGTTCCCAGATGAGAAATTAAACTTAGATTTAGGTGCTAATAATTACTCTACGCGTATCATGGACTTGTTTACTCCTATAGGTAAAGGTCAGCGTGGGCTTATTGTTGCGCAACCTAAAACAGGTAAGACGAACTTATTGAAAGAAGTAGCTAATGCTATTGCTAAGAATCACCCTGAAGTTTATTTAATTATATTATTAATTGATGAACGTCCAGAGGAGGTTACAGATATGGCAAGAAGTGTTCGTGCTGAGGTTGTTTCGTCAACTTTTGACGAACCGGCAGAGCGACATGTAAAAATTGCGAATATCGTTCTTGAGAAAGCAAAACGTATGGTTGAGTGTGGTCATGATGTAGTAATTCTATTAGATTCTATCACACGCTTGGCTCGTGCTTACAATACTGTAGCACCAGCTTCTGGTAAAATATTATCAGGTGGTGTTGATGCAAATGCATTGCACAAACCAAAACGTTTCTTTGGTGCGGCTCGTAATATTGAGAACGGTGGGTCATTGACTATTCTTGCGACAGCATTAACTGAGACAGGTTCCAAAATGGATGATGTGATTTTTGAAGAATTTAAAGGAACTGGTAACATGGAATTACAGTTAGACCGTAAGTTAGCTAATAAACGATTATTCCCTGCGATAGATTTAACAGCTTCGAGTACTCGTCGCGATGATTTATTAATGGACAAAGAGGCTTTACAGCGACTATGGGTTTTACGTAATCACTTGGCTGACATGAATTCTACAGAAGCGATGGAGTTTTTACTTCAGCAACTGAGAGGAAGTCGTTCCAATGAAGAGTTTTTAATAAGTATGAATGGATAATTCATAATTAATTGATAATTTTAAGCCATCTAATTTAGATGGCTTTTATTTTTTTTAATGAAGAAACATATTCCAAATTTTATTACCAGTTTAAACCTTTTGAGTGGTTGTATAGGTATCTTGTTCGTGCTAAAAGGAGAGTTTACGCTTGCTTTTTATTGTGTTATTGCATCGGGTATATTTGACTTTTTTGATGGTTTTGTTGCTCGCTTATTACATGTTAAATCTACTATTGGTAAAGAACTTGATTCATTAGCAGATGTGATAAGTTTTGGTCTGCAGCCAGCTATGTTGATGTATATGATGCTACAAAGTACTACTACTAATGAGTATCTTCCCTATGTCGGTTTTTTAATTGCTATTTTCTCAGCTTTACGTCTCGCAAAATTTAATATAGATGATCGTCAAACATCAGATTTTATAGGTGTAAATACCCCTATGAATACATTTTTTTTGTTTTCTTTACCTTTTCTAGGTGAGAGCTTCCCTGATATTATATATTCTCCTTATGTACTGATCTTCATTACGGTAGTCACCAGTCTGTTGTTAGTTAGCGAGATGAAGTTATTTTCGATGAAATTAAATTCTTTAGCGTGGGCGGATAATAGATTTAAGTATATTTTTTTGATAATCTCGGTATTACTGTTAGTTATTCTACATGTATCCGCTATACCAATAATTTTTATCCTTTACATCCTTTTTTCATATTACCATTTTGCGCAAATAAAAAAATAGGAATTAGTAATTTTTTAATATTACCGTTTTTATTCTATCAACCCAAGGTTTTAAGAT
Source organism: uncultured Sphingobacterium sp. (assembly GCA_947630335.1). Taxonomy (GTDB): domain Bacteria; phylum Bacteroidota; class Bacteroidia; order Sphingobacteriales; family Sphingobacteriaceae; genus Sphingobacterium. Next base: position 3,656 of record CANRHE010000035.1, on the reverse strand, counting down.
TGCGGCTTGCTCATATTGTTCTTTTTTAGCAAGCTGTAACATCATTTGATCTAATGTTACAAACATTTCATAGTACTCTGGGAATCTTTCATTCACGTCTTTGAAGTCATTCATAATCTCTGTAAGATGAAGATAGAATTCATATTCATTAAGTTTCAGATGGAGTTGCTCATTGCTGTTTGACCAATCCGTATCATTGCCAAAATCGTAGATAGGCGTATGGCTACATACTCTATCAAAGTTGCTTCTTAAAAAGGTAAGCTCTGCTTTAACTAATTCTCTTTTATTAATTATTAGTTCATAGATTGCATTTAACTCCTCTTGAATTACTTCTTCTTGTGATATGATTGGCATAATTATAGGATGCTTTTATACTTGAAAAGATAACAATTGTTGTTCTTTTTTGTTTTGTCATCCGTAAATTGTTGTATTATTTAATAATTATAGCTAAAGGAGAATTCAGGATATACTTTTTTTCTTGCTAGAGGTGAAGTTAAATAGTTTATTTTCGTCTCTAATAGAAAGTTCGGTAAATTATATTTGAATACATTAAAATCAAAAAATAAGCTTGCTCCGACAGATTGTGGTTTAAAACTGCTATTTTGAATGTTTAAATAATTTGCAGATAGGCTAGCATATACCCGTTTTAGATAGGTCAATTGTCCTAGTGCCCAATCTGGATAAGATAAGGGTAGTCTATAGTCAACTAATAAGGTGTTTTTAACATCTTCGTAAGGTAGATAGGTGATTCCTGCAATCAAGGGTATGCTATTAGTCCCCAAAAACCTTCCTGAGTTTTCTTGCATGGCATAACGCACTTGTATTCCATGATTTAAAACAAATCCTGGGAAATAAAAGTTTGTTCTTAAAGCCCACGCTGTTCCCTTAAGCTGCTTTTCGAATGGTAGGTGTCTATACGTTAGACTGACGCCTTGTCCCCATCTTGGATAAAGATCCATTCTACTGCGGCGTGTATATCTATTGAAATAGAGTTGATAGTTTAAAGGAAAAGCGATATCATAAACAAAATTTTTAAGATTAGCTAAACTTACATTATACCTATGTTGATAAGAGGTGCCAAAATTAAAACCATAATTATTTATAATATTTCCTTTATAATTAACTAGAGGAATTTGAATATCTGCAGTTACTACGTTCTCTCGGTAATCAAAGACTCTAAACTCTTCGGTCTTCGAATCTACTCTTGCACTACCGATTTGACCTCTATTCTTATAACCAAGTGTTATTTTGGGATAGTATTTTTGGTAAGACACTTCAGCAGAATAAGTTGATTTCTTAATATTGGTGTCGTATTCAAATCCTACCTGAGCACGAGTAGTATTCAAAACATCATTTGAAAGTAAGAATATCCCTGGTTTTAAATTGTCAAAACTTTGAAAATCACTTCCACTAATACTTATGCTATGGATATTAATTGCATGTTTTAAGGTGTTGTAAGGTGTTATTTCATAATTAATAGGTTGTCTTAGGCTATCAATATCAAATCGAAAATCATTTTGCGAACTGTATAATGTTTTACTCGCTATCAGATCAATTTCAGTTGTTTTATTCAGATCTATATTAGCATAATTAATGAGAAGACCATCAAGGGTATAGTCATTAAAATATAAGGTGCTGTCCATAGTACTGGGATTGAAAGCACCAAATTCTGCATCAGTTAGTCTAAATATCTTACCGTTTTTTGATAAGAAAATATCATCCTTATTATTGTTGTTAGCTTTAAATACGATGTCATCTTTGTAGTAAATAGGTCTTTCGAATTGTATATTAGACCAAGGATAAAGAAATGTTAATAACTTAGTTTGTAAGTCTATTTCTGCGAGCGTTGTCCCTTTTTCAGATACGGCTATTGTAATAATTTTTGTCCCATCAGCATTGTATTGAGGCTGTTGAATATGTATGCCATCGTGTATCTCGATTGAATTTAATTTCTTTTTGCTCGCTATGTCTATAGTGGTTAAATAACTTGTATTAGACTCATCTACTTCCACACAAGCTATTGTTTCTAGATTAGGTGAAAGTATAGGTGTATAATATCTCGCTTTGTCAGCTATGGTTTCTAAGCGCTTTGTTACGGTATTATAGATGTTTATTCTATTGTATGTGTCTTTGCTAAATCGTGGATTACGTTGTAATTCATCCCAAGTTATTAGATGTTCTTTTATGTCAAAATAAGGCATTAGTTGAGCGCCCGTTTTGATCACCTCTCTTACTTTACTAGTGTTTTTGGGATCTATTGTTATGATTCGACTTACCCTTTGCGGACTTTTTTGAATAGCATAGATTACATCTTTATTTATCTGTGGTAAAATATAATCTGTAGGATATTTGTCTTCAAATACTATCCTATTTGAAGGCGATGTACCACGTTTTTCTTCCCAAACTTGCTCTAAGTTTTGCATAGTTTCTATGAATAGATCATTTGCTTTAGATCCATAATATTTTTTCAGTGCGAGTTGGAAATTAAACGGTTTAACTAATTTATCGCGCATATCCTGATACATATTGGCAGTTATGTTTTGATCCTTTTGGAAAAGTTGACTATTCATGAAATATCCAATGGTATAATAACTCGGTACAATATCTTTAAATGATCCGTGAACATATTTGCTGAAACTATAGTCTCTTTTGGATAGAATATTTGCTCGTATAGGCATTTGCCATGAGGCTAATCGTCCTCTTCCACCGGTAGAATAGAGTGTTTCGTGTAAGACGGCATCCCCTTCATAATACCAAGAGGGTAAGTTTATTGCGAAGAATGCTAAAGCTAACTGCTCTCCAAAAGGCTTGTGTATCCTGCCTGTTAAATTGTCAAATTGCGCAACATGTCTAACTTCATGTAAACTTAGACTTGTGAGCCAGGATTGATTATCAGCAATACCAGATGGGGTAGAATATAATTCAGATTTACGAGGAGCTAATTGTACAAATCCATTTTGATCTAACGTGTTCTCTTGTATAATTATACTTATTTTTTTTGTTTTTCTCTGTAGTTTACCATTAGCTTGGTCAAGCTGCATGTTGATGGTATTAGCAACTTTGTTAGCGTGAGGGGAGAACGCCTCCGGGAAAATAAGTTGAAAATTAGGCGTGTATATTTGTTTCCATTTAATATTCGAGTTAGCTTGTTCGTTGTCGAAAATCTGAGCATGTAGTTTAGAAGAACATACTACTAAAACTATCATAATCAATTGCTTTATTTTCATTTTAAAAGAGCTTTGTTAGGGTTTAGATCGTACGACTTGGGTTTAAAATATACTTTTTAAGGTGATGTTTTTTAGCGTAAATATCTAGTTTTTGGTAAGAATAAACGCATACTAAGCTACTAATTTTTTTGTAAATGCTCTATACATATGATAACCTATTAATCAGTGAAAAAGGAAGTGTTTTTTTAGTGGTTTTCTTCACTATCATAACGGTAGGTAATAGTTCTTTTTAGTATTTTTTGATTGTTTCTTGACGCTAATAATCTTAAAATATAGAAGAGATAGACCGGTTAGATCGCACAAATTCTCCTACATATTGCTACCGTAAATGAGTAATATAAAATGTCTCAATAAAAATATTCTATTTTTTAATATAAAAAGACGACTTTTGCAATCGGTATAAAAAATTAACACCTTATGTAGGATTAA
>CANRHE010000034.1 GCA_947630335.1 uncultured Sphingobacterium sp. | reverse complement strand
TTAGGTATCTTTATTCACTGGGGTATTTATGCTGTTGATGGTATTTCTGAATCTTGGGCTTTTTTTAATAATTATATCAATCATAAGAATTACCTGAAGCAACTGGACGGCTTTACGGCCGAAAAATATGATCCTAAACAATGGGTATCGTTAATCAAAGACTCTGGAGCTAAGTATACTGTGATTACAAGTAAACATCATGATGGTATTTCATTGTGGGATTCAAAGCAAGAAAAAGCACTTACCACTAAGAATGATGCACAGGCACATCAAGATGTACTGACACCATTTATTACAGAAGTTAAAAATTCAGGACTTAAAACAGGAATCTATTTCTCTTTACCTGATTGGAGTCATCCTTATTATGATATAGTGACGCGTACGCAGAAGCGCTATGATCTGAATAATGAGCCTCAACGTTGGTCAAATTTTGTTGATTATTACCAGGGGCAACTCACAGAACTATCAAAGAATTATAAACCTGATTTGTTATGGTTTGATGGCGATTGGGAGCATACTGCTTCGGAATGGAAAGCAGATAAAACACTTGACATATTGCGTAGTTATAATCCGGATATTATTGTTAACTCCCGTCTTAATCATCATGGTGATTATGCAACTCCAGAGCAAGGAATTCCTGTAAAGCGCCCTCAAGATCGATATTGGGAATTGTGCTATACGATGAATGACTCTTGGGGATATCAGCATTTTGATAACAATTATAAGACACCAAATATGATTATTAGAACGCTGGTAGACTGTATCTCTATGGGAGGTAATTTATTACTTGACATAGGTCCTCGTGCCGATGGCTCTATACCTGAGGAGCAAGTTGATATTTTGAGAGAATTAGGTCGGTGGACGCATAAGAATGCTGAAGCCATTTATGGAACTCGTGCAGGATTAGAGGAAGGGTTTGTATCTGAAAAAACAGCTTTTTCTAAAGATGGTAAGACATTATATATTTACCTTGATGCTGTCAAAGAGGGGGTGAAAATAGCGGGTCTACAACAAAAACCTAAAGCGGTTCGAGTGGTAGGTAGTGATGATACGAAATTAAATTTCACGCATCAAGCTCCTTATTTATCCATTCCTTTAACCAATGTTGAGTTTGACCCTACTGTCACTGTACTTGCAGTAGAGTTTGATCAAAAACCTAATTTTATTCTAGCACCAACAAGCGGCGGAAAGGATAAGCTGGATCATATTTTAGCTAACCAGGATCTGAACAATGCTATAGATGACCTTGTGGCTGCTACGGCAGGAGGTGACAACCTGTTAAAAGGACACTTGAATGAAGATGGAAGTAAAATGGGGACGTCCGTAGACGCCGCATCACCTGAATTAAAAGAATGGGTTGTCAAACATGCAGAGGTGCTACATGATGCAGGTAAAGGCGCTAGTTTTAATCATTATGCCGGAAAATCAGCCTTATCGCCCGACAAGCAAACCTTGTTTCTGTTTGTGGAAGGCAAACCTACAGGACCTATTGCACTGAAAGGTTTGAAAAATAAGATAGCCCGAATCCGTATAGTAGGAGAGGGATCAATGATCAATCATCAAGTTTTTAATAAGTTGTATTGGAGTGCTACTCCAGGGATAGTATATATAGATGTACCAGAGGAAAGATTGGACAACAACCTGACAGTTATAGCTGTCCTATTGGATGGACCTATTGATCTATTTTCAGAGGAAGTCAAAGCTATAGAAAGCAATTTGTAGCAAAACTATAATTTGATGTTAATATGGGATGCTTTAATTTTAATAGGGTATCCCATATTTTCGTTTTAACGGTCTAATGATCATAGAGGTTAATACGACAATAAACAGTCCGATAAAACAACCTGTTCCGACCGATAAGAATCTTAATACTGGAGCAGTTTCAATGGAAGAGGCATGCGGTTGAACCATTATAATTAATAATGCCACTACAGCGACTCGTGCCATATTCATGACTTTGAAGCCTCTACAAACAGCTATAGTCACTATCATGCCCGTAATGATGGCATATAGGCTATAACCAATGAGTTGAATACAAACTAACGCTACTACAGAACCAATTAAATTCGATTTGAATCGTTCAATAGATAGTCTTCTAGAGTCCTTTTCTTCAGGGGATATAACAAGTATAATAGATAATAACGTCCAAAATAGTTCGTATTCAGGATATTTTAAGAATAAAGTATAACCAATCAAAAAACCAATTAAACATCGTAGAGTATAAATAAATAATGGTGAAGAAAGTAATGTTTTGGTAATTTGATGATACATACACACATTTGAATTAATCAACAAAATTAGACAATTTGTTACTCTTAATCTACATACATCTTCTTGTTTTGTTTTTTAATGCGCTTTATAACCCTATGTTTTTCTTTTTATTTTTGACTTTTTGCATTTTTTTGTCAAAATGACCCCTTAATATTAGTTTCACGTTTTGAACGTAAAACTTTCTATAGTACATTTGTGTTATTATTTTAAGTAATAAATTATTGTAACTGATTTTATTTTTATGGCTAAAAGAAATTATGTGTCTAATTCTTCGGAATCGTCACGTATGTTTAAGAGTGACTTTTTGGAGTCATTATCTAAAGTCCACTTTACTGTTCCTCTTATTTTCTGGATACCAGTTATTATTTACTTCATCCGTAAGGCTTATGTAGTAGGCGAGATGAGTGCAATGTCTGTCTTCTTATGGTTTTTGTATGGATTAGCTTTTTGGACTTTGGCAGAATATGTATTGCATCGTTGGATATTTCACTATCATCCAACAAGTGAGTGGGGCAAGCGTATACATTTTATTTTTCATGGTGTACATCATGATTATCCTAAGGATAGATTACGTCTGGTAATGCCCTTGTCAGCTAGTATTCCCATGGCTACTATTATTTATTTTATCTTTTATCCTTTTTTTGGAGACTACACGTTAGCTGGTTTTTTTGCGGGCTTTCTGTTCGGTTATTTAATTTATGACGAATGCCATTATGCGATGCACCACGCAAATTTTAAATCGGGAATATTCAAGAAAATAAAAGATCACCACATGCTGCACCATTATTCGGATCCGGAGAAGGGATTTGGCGTAAGTTCTGCTATTTGGGACTATGTATTTAATTCAGGATTCCCAAAAAAGAATAAAGAAGAAAAGCAATCGTAAGATTGCTTTTTTTTATATAGCAGCACTTTTTTGCTAAAAATATTAGTATTTTTGAGATGTTAATTTTCAAATTACTATGGGAGATGATGTTTATATAAGATTCGTTGCACATTTAGATCTTGATACTTTCTTTGTTAGTGTCGAACGTTTAAAGAATAGTGCTTTTTATAATATACCATTGATTGTAGGAGGGGCAGGAGATAGATCGGTCGTGGCAGCTTGTAGTTATGAGACCCGTAAGTTTGGAGTTCATAGTGCTATGCCTATGAAATTAGCTCTTCGATTGTGTCCACAGGCAACTGTTGTACGGGGTGATTCTGATAGTTATAGTTACTATTCTCGTATAGTGACTGATATCATTAAGGATACGGTCCCTGTTATGGAAAAAGCGAGTATTGACGAATTCTATGTAGATTTGACAGGCATAGATCGTTATTATGGTTGTAGCCAATTTATGCGGGAGTTGAAGGATAAAATCAGAGTTGAAAGCGGTCTACCAATTAGTTATGCTTTAGCCTCTAATAAATTGGTGAGTAAAGTAGCAACCGAAGATGCCAAACCAGATGGTAATAAAGAAATAGCCTTTGGATATGAAAAATCCTACCTAGCCCCATTATCAATTAACCGAATGCCTGGTATCGGTGAGAAAACATCCATTTTATTAAAAAAAATGGGAGTCAAAACAATTCAAAAATTGAGTGAGATACCAGTACCCATGATGCGTAATTTATTAGGTAAGAATGGTGTGGATTTATCTCGTAAATCCAATGGAATCGATACAAGTCCCATTATACCTTATTCGGAGCAAAAAAGTATAAGTACAGAGGAGACTTTTATGGAAGATACAATCAACATACATTTTTTGAATAGTGAGATTATCCGTATGGTAGAGAAACTTGCGTTTCAACTTCGACAACATAAAAAGCTTACCGGTTGCATAACTATTAAATTACGTTATTCAAATTTTGATACTGTTAGTAAGCAAATGGTGATATCCTATACTTCTTCTGATGCGGTTTTAATTCGTAAGGCCAAAGAACTGTTTGAAAAATTATATGAAAAACGTTTGCTGGTACGGTTGGTGGGGGTTCGACTGAGTCATTTGGTAGAAGGAGCTTTACAAATTAATTTATTTGAAGATACCGAGGAGTCTGTTCGCTTATATCAGGCAATGGATGCAATGCGTAATCGATTTGGTATAGAGGTCGTAAAACGAGCAATATCTACTTTAGCACCAACAGATAAACGAGGAAAGAAATCTTAGAATTTTACTATATGCGTTAATTGTTCTTATAGTCTAGTGATTTTTTTAATTATCTTTAGTGTCTATTAACCAATTATTATGAAATATTTTTTTTCCTTAATTATTCTACTTGTTGTCGTCTTCAGGGCTCATGCTCAGATTGAACAATTTCCGAAGATACAACCCGATGATATAGAGCAACATATCTTTACTATTGATTCTTCTGCAACTGCCGTAGTTTTAATGGAAAAAGGAGAGACTTTTATTGAGTCATCGGATGCTGATCGTGCTTATATGGTGTTTCATAATTATAAGATTAGAATAAAAATTCTTAAACAAGAGGGGTATGATGAAGCTAATTTTACTATTCCTTTATACAAATTTGGCAATACATTTGAATACGTACGTAATATAAAAGGGAGTTCTGCTAACTTAAAAAATGGAAAGCTTATACATACAGCACTCCAACAGAAGAATGTATTTTATGAAAATAATAGCGAATATCTTAAGCTTGTCAAATTTACGCTTCCTGACATTGTGGAAGGGTCTATAATAGATGTTGAATATACAGTAGTAAGTCCTGATATTTTCAATTTCAGAACGTGGAATTTCCAAAGTAATTTGCCCAAGCTCTCTAGCGAATACAACGTCCGTATACCTGCGGTATATAACTATAATGTAGTTCTGAAAGGTGCACTTAAATTAAATGATACCAAGTCTTATTTAGATAAGCAATGTTTATTTATTCATAATACTAGAGTAGATTGTTCTAATATTACGTATAGCATGAATAATATACCTGCTTTTAAAGAAGAAGCCTTCATGCTAGCGCCTAAAAATTACTTGTCTGCAGTATATTTTGAATTGATAGAGGCCTATGGTGCTCAAGGAAACAAGCAGTCTTTTACAAAGAAATGGACAGATGTAGATCGTGAGTTATTGTCCGAAAAGAGTTTTGGAGGTCAATTAAAACGGGGTAATCTCATCAAAGAAATCATTGACCCCGCTATATTTGCTATAACCGATAAGCATGAACGTGCTGATAAAATCTACCACTGGATTCAACAAAATATTAAATGGAATAATTATTACGGAAAATATAGCCAAAATGGAGTTGACGTAGCTTTACGAAATAAGAATGGAAATATAGCAGATATAAACTTGGCTTTAATTGCTGTATTGAATGCTGCAGATATTGAAGCATATCCTATTTTGGTGTCCTCAAGAGAAAATGGTTTACCTCATGATTTACATCCCGTGATTAGTGATTTTAATTATGTTATTGCAGGTGTCAAAATCGATGGAGAGCTTATTCAATTAGACGCATCTGATAAATTATTGGCTTTTGGTCAATTACCTATACGTGCAATTAATGGCCAAGGAAGAATTATTTATTCTAAGAAATCGTCCGAATGGATACCTCTAGAGAATAAGATTGTTTCTAGCACGTCATTTATTTTTAACGGCAAGTTAGGGGAGGATGGTAAAATTAGAGGAAAACTTAATATTGCTCAAAATGGCTTGGATGCTTATCATAAAAGAAAAGAAATATTAAATTTTAATAGTATAGAAGAGTATGAAGAAGCCCTAGATAGCCGTTTGACTAATATGAGCCTCGAGTCTTTGGAGATTAGTGGTTTAGAAGAGTCTAATAATATACTGTTAGTAGATATGGATGTTGTTATTGAGACAGGACAACATTTGTCCAGTAGTAGCTTCGTGTTGAATCCTATATTTATCGAACGAACAGTGAAGAATCCATTTAATCTTGATACTCGCTTTTATCCAGTAGACTTAGGGGCCCGTAAACATGAATCATATGAAATTAATATCGAAGTACCCGAAGGAATGACATTGATCAGCGGACCAAGTAATAATAACCTAACATTACCTAATAATTCAGCACGTTATTTATATAGAAGTGACTTTAAGAATAACACATTGTCTGTTATCCAGCGTCTGTCTCTAGCAAAGCCTTATTATTCCGAGGATGAATACTTCGGACTGAAAGAATTATATTCTCGTATGATACAACAGCAAAAAATTGATTTTAATTTTAAAAAATAGTGAAATGAAAGTTCTGAATTCTAAGTTGCTTTTCTTTTTTACATTATTTTTTTTGATCCATTCTGCTACTTATGCACAGCAGTATGCAGCGGAGTTGATACCAAAGTCATTGAAAAGTAGAGCCACCGCTGTCGTACGTGATGAGGTTGTCAATATTGATATGAAGAATGAATCCAATATTTCTCATCATATTACAAAAGCCGTTACCGTTTTAAATAAATCAGGTGATCAGCATGGTGCTTTAACTTTATTCTATGATAAAACTAAATCTATTAAAGATATTAAAGGTCTGATATATGATGAATTTGGTAAGCAAATAGGGAAGTTTTCTGTCAAAGATTTTAAAGATTATTCAGCTACAGATCAGGTGAGTATGTTTGATGATATCCGAGTTAAGCATTATGCACCTAATGTCTATACATATCCTTATACAGTAGTGTATACTTATGAAGTCACGCACAACCAAAACTTATTGATTCCTTATTGGCGACCAAATGTACAAGCGGATTTGGCTATAGAAAAAAGTTCTTTTACGTTTAGTTCAAATTCTAATTTGAAATTACGCTTAAAGAGTCAGCATGTGTTGGAACCCACTATTCATGAGGATAATGGAAAGACTACTACCTATACTTGGACAGTATCAAATATTAATGCGCGTAAGAATGAACCTTTTTCGCCATTAATCTACAAAGATGAAGTCTTTGTTAAAATTGTGCCTGAGACCTTTCAGTTTTTTAAAAAACAAGGAACCATTAATACGTGGCATGATATGGGCAAATGGATGTATGAGGAGTTGTTAGAAAATAAACAGGATCTACCTCAGAGTACCAAAGATATGGTAATAGCAATGACGGCTCACGTTTCTTCTCCCCAAGAAAAAGCTAAGATCCTCTACCAGTATTTACAAAACAAGACACGCTATGTTAGTGTTCAAGTCGGGTTAGGGGGGATAGAGCCTTATCCTGCTTCATATGTCGATAAATTGGGGTATGGTGACTGTAAAGCATTAGTGAATTATATGCAGGCCTTACTGAATACCGTGGGTATTGAATCTTTATATTGCATTGTCGAGGCTGGTAATGATAAGATTAGCCTTGATGAGAACTTTGCGAATGTGGTGGATGGCAATCATATTATACTTTGCCTTCCCTTCGAAAACGATACTACTTGGTTAGAGTGTACGAGTAATAAAAATCCATTCGGCTATTTAGGTGATTTTACAGATGATCGTTTAGTGTTGGCGTGTGGCTCTTCTGGTGGTAAAATATTAAGAACCCCTTCTTATACTCCCGATCAGAATACGCAACTCCGAAAAGCACATTTAACGGTTAAGGAGGATGGTTCTTTAGAAGGTACTGTAAATACAATTTTTGCCGGGACACAATTTGATAATCATTATCCGAATGTTTTTAAAAGTCCTAATGATCAAGTAAAGGCGTTAAAGTCTTATTATGATATTGATAATATTATGTTCCATAACTGTGCATATACAGTAGAGGACACGAAAGGGCTTTTGTTGATAGAGGATATGGATATTTCAGTAAAAAATTATATTGTTAAGAATGCCAGTACATTTATAGTAATGCCTAATTTATTTAATACGATACGACCTATTGTAGAATCTAAGAATAGAGTGAATGAAGTGTATATTAATCGAGGATATAAAGATGTTGATGAAATTCAATATATTTTTGAAAGCAAATTAGCTGGTAAAATAGTGCCACTTGATACGACTATCGAATGTCCAATGGGTAGATACGAATTGAAGGTGTTAAATGATGAGCAGGGTGTCACGATGACCCGTACCTTTCAATTAAACCAAGGTTTGTACCCGCCAGAGGCCTATAGCAAGTTTTTTGAGTTCATGAAAGAGGTTGCTGCTATGGATAAAATTAAATACACCTTGAATATGAACTTTTAAACGGTTATAAATGATAAGTTTAGGGTATGGAGAACTGTGTTCACCGACCTTAAACTTATCATCATGAAATGAGAATCGTCTAGTAATCAGTTTCCTATTATTTTTATCTTATGCTTCCTTAATAATCCTGGAAGGCCTGTTAATGAGAATTTAGCGTTTTTAATTGCATTAAACTCTGGGTCAAAAGAATAATTAAAGGCTGTTTGAAAGTCAACGTGATCTAAGTTACTGCGATAAAATATGCTATTTTCTAAATTACAATTATCAAAAATTGATTTCTTACAGTCACAATTTTCGAAGTTTATATCTTTAAGTGAACAGTCGATGAACTGAGTCTGTGGTATTTTCATTCCTTGGAATGAACTATGGTCTAGAATACAGGCATGAAATGTGAAACTAATATTGAATGAGTTTACCTGATCAAAACGTACACCCACCATTTTACAGTCTTTAAATTCACAATTTTGTACACCCATATTTGTTGTTTGAATTAAACTAAGGTTACAGAATTCAAACTTACAATCAATAAATCGGAAATTAGAAAAGTTACTATTCTCCAAATTACAAGACGTGAAAGTACATTGCTCGTACCTGCCTTGAGCAAGGGATTCGATTTTATTGAATTGTTGCTCTTCAACTAACATATAAACTTGGGGTTTTTATAAAAAAAATGAATATACAAACAATATTTTAAGAGCAAATTCAAAATCAATAAAAATCTGGTTAGAGGTATATAAAGAAAAGCTTTTTAAGCTCTTTATTTTATAGTCAAAAGCAATTTTTAATATGACAAAAGTCATGTTTATAATTATTTATAATATTTATTTTCGTTTAAATTAAATAAATGTAATTATTATGAAGGAGCGTATTTTAGTATCTACCATTATGGCCAAAGATGTGATAACCGTGAATGTGACGGATTCTTTGACAAAAGCAGATGAACTATTCAAAGAACACAAAATTAGACATATCCCAGTGGTGTCAGGTAAGCATATAGTTGGTATCTTGAGTCATTCGGATATTTTACGAATAGGCATTCCTGATATAAATGCAGATGGAGATGCTGTGGTATCTAAGGTGTATGATATGTATACTTTGGAACAAGTGATGACTAAAAATGTAAAAACTCTACAGCAGGATGATTTTATAAAAACTGCTGCTTTAGTATTTACAGAGAATGATTTTAGAGCTTTACCTATTGTTGATGAGGATAATAATCTTGTCGGAATTTTATCTACTACTGACTTAATAAAATTTTTGTTAGCACAATTTAATGGATAGTATTATCCATCCCAGTTTTTAATTTTTTTGATGTTGTTTAATATTAAGTAAGAGCTTCGTCTCTTTTGGATTAAGCTCTTACTCTTTAGAAAGGCGCAGTGACTTCAAATTCTATCTTTATTTTTGTAGTGGGGTGTATGAATGAAATATACGCAGCATGTAGATAAAGTCTGTCCGCTCTTTTACCATACAGATCGTCTCCTACGATAGGAGTATTTAATCCTTTGTTATGTGCTGAGTGTACCCGGAGCTGATGTGTACGTCCCGATAAAGGATAATAATGAATTCTTGTTTTTCCATCTCTTACTTCTACTACTTCATACTTTGTACGAGCTGGTTTACCATGAGTATAACACACCATTTGTCGCGGTCTATCTTCTAAGTCTACACGAAGAGGAAGATCTATTATACCTGATTTCTTCTCTATGACACCATCTAAAAGTGCTGTGTATCTCTTGACTACCGTGTGATTAATAAATTGTTCTTGAATATATTGATGCGCTTCTTTATTTTTCGCAAGTACTAGAATACCTGAGGTAGACATATCCAACCGATGTATTATAACGGGGCCAGTAATATCAGGACGACTTTCTAGAATTCTATTTTGAACCGAGTCTTGAACATTGATCCCTGGTACCGAAAGAAATTCAGCTGGTTTATTAATGATGATAATATCATTATCTTCAAAGATAATCTCGAGCTCTTTGTCCTTGGCTGGATTATCCATCATGGGGTTGGGATCTACATCCAAACCTTGTAACATGTGTCCTAGAATGGGCTCGCACTTGCCACGACAAGCTGGGTAGTAATAGTTATGCTTACGTACTTCTGAATTTGGAGAGGCACCCCACCAGAACTCTGCCATACATATTGGCTTGAGGTTGTTTTGATAAGCATATTGTAACAGCTTAGGAGCTGCACACTCACCTGCTCCAGCAGGAGGCTGCATCTTTATTGCTTCATCAAAAATAGATAATACACTGCGTTTTTGCCCCTTTGCATTGAGGAACTGATATTGATTGAATAAGCGATTTTGTAAATCCGATGATTTTTGCTTTCGTAATTCTTTATGTTGTTCTATATCTAATAATAGAGCGTTCAAGGAATTTTCAACTTCTCCTATTACTAATTTGGATTCCTTTTTGAGGACATCATATTCATGCTGATCTCTATAGCTTTGTTTTATTAAATCTTCCTCAATTAATTGATATTCCTCGAGCGATAATATGTTTTTTTGAACTTCACGAATATTTTTACGTTCGTTTTTATTTCGTTTGTGAAGTTGTCGCATGGCTGCTAATGCGACGGCGTATTCTTCTTTTATTGTTATCAGTTGATTTTCTAGGATCTTCAGTTCTGGATTTTGCTCCAACTCTTTTATTTTCCCGTTAAGCTTATTGATTGTTTCTTCTTCTTTTAAGAAAAAACTCTCATTATCGAGCATATCGAATATGGGAGGGACAAAGTATTTGTGTTGGTTAGTTCCTGCTAATTTTCCTGAACAAGCAGCAAGATAAGCTAACCTCCCTTGTAAATCTTCTACAACTAATACACCGAACATCTTACCTATTACTAATCCTTTTTGACCTTCCTGTAGTCCAAAGTTGTGCTCAAAATCTTGTTGAGTACATAGGTAATCCTGTAATTCATTAGCGGCTAAGATAGCTAATGGATGTGGTTCATAATAAAAAGGATAAGTAAACTTTTTGGGCGGTTTAATTGTTATACTAGTATTGCTGAACTGATGTAAAAAGGGTATTTCTGAATGCATACTTTTTTGTCTTCCTGCAAAAATACAGAATTAGTCTGTGAAGTCAATTGTCAATGCATTGAGCAAAGACTATATTGTGAATATTAATGGATTAAAGGGAGCGTTACTATTTTTTTTTAGTAAATTGTAAATTAAGACTTTAAAAGGAATTATAATGATGAGAATGGATCGAAGTATTATAAATACTGATTTAGCAATAAAACCTGTAGTTTTTGGAGGTAACGTGTTTGGCTGGACATTGGATGAGAAATCGTCCCTGCAAATACTGGATTGTTTTGTGGATTTTGATTTTAACGCCATTGACACTTCGAACAATTATTCACACTGGGTACCTGGCAACGTAGGAGGGGAGTCTGAAACTATCATTGGCAAATGGTTTCAACAGCGTGGCTATAGAGATAAAATAGTATTAATGACCAAAGTAGGCGGAAGATTTGGTTATGATAGTAAACCCAATACGCAAGGAAGTTATATTAAAGAGCAGGTGGAGCTGTCTTTAAAGCGTTTACAGACTGATTATATTGATCTTTATCAAACGCATTATGACGATGAAATAACTCCTGTAGAGGAGACATTACGGGCTTACGAAGATTTGATTAAAGAAGGCAAGGTGCGTTATATTGGCGCTTCAAATATTTCACCCGAAAGATTGGTCGAAAGTCTCGATACTTCACGTGAAAAAAGCTTACCGACTTATGTATCTGTACAACCAGAATACAATTTATTTGATCGCGCGAAGTTTGAACATTTATATCAAAAAATAGCATTGGAGCGTAATCTATCCGTTTTCCCTTATTATGCGTTAGCTAGTGGTTTCTTGAGTGGAAAATATAAGAGTGAAGAATCCTTTGACCTTACGACAAGAGGTAAGGATATAAAAGATAAATATTGGAATGATAGAGGACGACGTATTATTGATGCTCTTGACACTTTAGCTTCCATTTATAATGTATCCGCATCAGCTATAGCATTGAATTGGTTACTCCATCAACCATCAATAACAGCTCCTATCGCTAGTGCAACAAAAATTAGTCACATTGAAGCGTTTGTAAGTGCTATTCATATTAAATTATCAAAAGAAGATTTGCAATTGTTAAACCAGGCTAGCGCCTATTAAATATTAGTATACTATGAAAGTTAATATCGGAATTAAAGAAAAAGATACTCAAGCTATGGCCGAGGTGTTAAATAAGTTAGTGGCAGACCTCAATGTATTATACACTAAAGTTCGTAATGCTCACTGGAATGTGGAAGGTCCCGATTTTCATGCCCAACATCTATTCTTTGAAGGACTGTATGGTGAACTTGCTGAAACTATTGATGAAGTTGCTGAGCGTGTTCGTGCTATTGGACATTACGCAATCGGTTCCTTAAGAGAGTTCTTAGATTTGACACAATTAACAGAAGATAAACCGTCCAAAAACGATAGTAAAGGGTACATTAAGCTATTACTTAACGATTATGAAAGTATTATTATAAGTTTACGCGAGAGTGTTGATCTTGCTGAGAAACATGGTGATGATGCAACGGAAGATTTTCTGATAGGAATTATGGAGGGATTTGAAAAAACAGCGTGGATGCTGAGATCTCATTTAAAGTAGTAGTGGTTAATTTTTTACGTAGATATTTAGGCTATTTGAATTTTCAAATAGCCTATTTTATTTTAAGGTGATGTCGTATATTTAATCCATTATTACCTGTATGTATGTCTTACATATTTGTATTCTTTTTCTGTCATATTCATATAAATTCCGTTAATTTGTAGCTTAATAAAGTTTGAAACTGATATTAATTAAAATATTATGATTATTCAACCACGAGTAAGAGGTTTTATCTGTTTGACGTCACATCCCGAGGGAACGGCTCAAAATGTTAAAGAGCAAATAGAATATGTAAAATCTAAAGGTGCTATTGCTAATGGACCCAAAAAAGTATTAGTGATTGGTGCATCTACAGGTTTTGGTTTAGCTTCTCGTATTTCTGCAGCGTTTGGATCAGATGCGGCTACTATAGGTGTGTTTTTCGAAAAACCAGCTGCGCCAGGTAAGCCAGGTACTGCAGGATGGTACAATACGGCTGCCTTTGAAAAAGAAGCGCATGCGGCAGGTTTATATGCAAAAAGTATTAATGGTGATGCTTTTTCTGATGATATAAAAAAGCAAACAATCGAATTAATTAAAAAAGACTTAGGTCAGGTTGATTTAATTGTTTATTCATTGGCTTCTCCACGTCGTACACATCCTAAAACAGGCGTTGCTCACGCTTCGGTATTGAAACCAATTGGTGTTCCATTTACAAATAAAACAGTAGACTTCCATTCTGGTGTTATTACAGATATTACTATCAACCCGGTAGAGAATGAAGAAGATATCGAGAATACTGTTGCAGTAATGGGCGGTGAAGATTGGACATACTGGATTGAAGAAATGAAAGCTGCAGGCGTATTAGCAGAAGGTGTTAAGACAGTAGCTTATTCTTATATTGGCCCTGAGTTGACATATCCTATCTATCGTAATGGTACGATTGGTCGTGCAAAAGATGATTTAGAAGGTAGAGTACCTGCATTGAATGAATTGTTGAAAGACCTTAACGGTATTTCATATGTTTCAGTTAATAAAGCTTTAGTTACACAATCTTCATCAGCAATTCCTGTAGTTCCTTTATATATTTCATTGTTATATAAAGTGATGAAAGAAAAAGGTATTCATGAAGGATGTATTGAGCAAATGCAACGCTTATTCGCGGAGCGCCTTTATACTGCTGACGGAGCTGTAGCATTAGATGACAAAGGACGTATCCGTGTGGATGATTTAGAAATGCGTGAAGATGTTCAAGCTGAAGTAGCCAAATTATGGGAACAAGCGACAACGGAAAACTTAGAAGATATTTCGGATATTAAAGGTTACCGTGACGAATTCTTCCACTTATTTGGATTCAATTTTGATCAAGTTAACTATGATGCAGAGACAAACGAAGTAGTAAATGTACCTAGTATCGAAGACTAAATAGTCAAAAAAATATGTAGAAGAAAGCTCTTTCCAGTCATTTTGGAAAGAGCTTTTTTATTACCGTTTATTTATAATAAATTCTATTCTTTTTGTTCGGGAGTACTTCGAGTCCTCTTCGGACATTATTGCATATTCTTTCGAGACATCTTCGAGACCGCTTTGACAATCCTTCGAGGTCTCTTCGGGTGTGCTTCGATAATATTCGAAGCCAAGTCGAAGGAGCCTCGAAGCCGAGTCGAAGGAGTCTCGAAGCCAAGTCGAAGGAGTCTCGAAGCCAAGTCGAATAAACCTCAATGGGAGCTTCAATAATTATCACAAATTCAGACATGAAATAATCAATAATGAGACTATCTGATTCAAATTAGGTTAAAATGAGACATATGCAGTCATTATTTGTGAAAAATTAAATTCCGACTTAATTTAGCTTCCGAAATCAAATCAATCTATTTTTTTTAACTGTTAAACAGTTTTGATTTGACAAAATATATTGATGTACTTCCAACCGAAAAATATTATAGCTTTTCCAATTTTTTTCATGTTGGGTAGACAAAATTTGTTCTTTGAAATTTTTATAATTATAAACTTATTAAATATTTGTTAGTTCATGATAAACTAGAGCTCTTTTATCTTCATATTGCGAAATGAAACACCTCTGGACCAGTCTTGAAGAGCAATATGTCCTTTACTATATTTTCCAAAATGTGGGTGCTCTTTGAAATTTGAACGTGCTATCATGTCGTGCCATTCTTTGGAGTTAAAATCCATCTTAGCGGTTTGCTGTCCATTAAGATAGAATTCGACTATACCGTCTTTTTGGACGATACGAGAATTATTCCATTGTTCTCTCGTTTTGGTATGTGCAATGTTCATTTGGGGCATAAAGTTATAGAGACATCCCGATTTTTTGAGCGGAAGGTCACTATCCATATGAGCATCATCTAACAATTGGTACTCTGGTCCAGAAAAATAGGTTTGCGCAATGGTACTATCTTCTCGTACATTGATAAAAACCCCACTATTACCTTCTTTCTCTAATTTCCATTCAAAACGCAAATCATAATTTTCGTATTGCTTGTTCGTGACCAGGTCAGCTTTGTTAGACTCGTTGTTAGGATCACAATATATGACGCCATCCATTACGAACCATGCAGAATTAGTACCCTGATTATAGAGGTGCCAACCATCAAGATTCTTCCCATTAAAAAGTAATTCCCAACCCTCATTTTGCTCTTGGCTAGAAAGTGTATTGGGTACCTGATTAGAAGAGGAGCAACTATGCAGTAAGCAGAGACTAACGATACTGAGTATTGTATTTTTAAAGATTCTCATAATTTAGGTTAGGAATGAGTTAGGAATAAACTTGATGATTAACAACTTGAGGCATTTTTTCGCCTTTAGCCGCAGCTATAATGTTGCGAGCAGTCATCATTGCCATTTGCGTTCTTGTTTCTATTGTAGCGGATCCAATGTGAGGTAATACACAAACATTTGGAAGCTGTAACAATGGGTTGTCTGGTGACATGGGTTCAGGGTCTGTTACATCTAATCCAGCTCCCCAAATTGTGCCATTTTGTAATGCTTCCAAAAGATCATCTTCTTTTACTACTTTACCCCGCGCTGTATTAATAAGTATGGAAGTGTCCTTCATTTGCTTGAAAGCATCTTTGTCAAACTTATAAAGTGTCTCTGGTGAAAGGTTGTTATGAAGAGATATCACATCAGATTGTTTTAATAACTCTTCAAAGCTAACATACTTGGCATCCAACTGTAGCTCGGCTTCTTCATTACGATTTCTGTTATGATAGATAATGTCCATATTATAGGCTGCTTTTGCCTTCTTAGCCATTTCTATACCTATTCTACCTAAGCCATATATACCCAATGTTTTATTGTTAAGCTCTATTCCTAGGTCTTGCATAAACTCAAAGTCTTTCCATTTGCCCTCACGTACTTCGTTGGCACGATAAAATGCTTTGCGTGATACGGCTAACATCAATAAAAAGGCCACATCGGCTGTAGAACCACTCAATACGTCAGGTGTATTAGAAACTGGTATTCCTAGTGATGTAGCAGCCGATAAGTCGATGTGATCGTATCCGACCGATGCTAAAGCAATCCCTTTAAGGTGTGAGCAAGCCTTTAGAAAATGAGCATTCAAATCTGCATGCCCTACATTTAATAGAAAATCTACTTCAAGACATGCTTGAATCAATTCGTCCTGAGATAGCTGTTTATTGTCGGCATTAATCACTACAGTCATTCCATGCTCTTTTAGCGTATCAATACCTTCTTGAGGAATATTTCTTGATATAAATACTTTCATGTATTATGTTTATTTTTTGTTAAAAAAAGCTTCTATTTCGGATAGAGAGAAGGCATTTAAGCATTTATCTGCGGATAATCCTCCTTTACGACCTACGAATACACCATAATGCATATCTAATAATCCCTCTGTACGGTGGGCATCCGGGTTAATAGATAATAATACCCCCTTTTCTAAAGCATAACGATGCCATCTCCAATCCAAGTCTAGACGTAAGGGATTAGCATTAATTTCAATAACGACATGATTAGCGGCACATGCATCAATAATTTTTTTGAAATCTAATGGATATCCTGCACGGGAAAGGAGCAGGCGTCCTGTTGGATGGCCGAGTATGGTTGTATATGGATTTTCGATGGCTTTGATTAAGCGAGCTGTCGCTTTTTCTTCATCCATTTTCAAGTTACTGTGAACAGAAGCTACCACAAAATCAAATTTGGAGAGTATCTCATCTGGATAATCTAAAGAACCATCCGAAAGTATATCAGACTCTATCCCTTTGAATACCTTGAAAGGAGCTAGTTGTTCGTTTAATCTGTCGATCTCTGTCCATTGTTGCTCCAATCGTTCGATAGATAGGCCATTTGCATACACTGCAGTCTTTGAGTGGTCACAGATTCCTAAATATTCTAATCCGAGTTCTTCTTTACTATAATGAGCCATTTCAGCTAAGCTGTGTACACCATCGGAATAGGTGGAGTGATTATGGAGTGTTCCTTTGAGATCTTCGAATGTAATTAACTTGGGTAATTTATTTTCTTTCGATAACATCACTTCATCTAAGCCTTCACGGAGCTCAGGCTCAATGTAGGAGAGTCCAAGAGCGGAATAGATTTCTGCTTCTGAACCTAGATTGGGAAGAGGCGTGGTAATGGCTTCTAATTGTTTTATATGATCAATAGAACCCGTTGTTAGTAGTAAGTCCTTGGCAAAGGTTTCCTTGGAGCTGGGATGAATAACAATAGGACATGTATTTTCTTGTTGAAGATGAAGAGTCCCTTCTTTGATTGTTATTTCAAAGTCTTTAATTGTTGTGCCCAATGAGGTCTGTATAATAGATAGATCGGCGTCAATTATAATGTCGATTTGTGGTAGTACTTCCATTTTTCTTCGGTACTCACCAGTATATTCTATTTGGTGGTTTGGCAATATATTGACTAATTGTTGATACAGTGCATGTGCAATAGGGATTACTTTGGCGTACAAGAACCATCCTTCATTATCGGAAAGGAATTCAATAGATTTCTTAATATCTTCTTGAGTTTTAAGACCAAACCCTTTGGCTTCCAACAGGCGATTTTCATTACAAGCATATAGGAGTTCGCCTACAGACTCTATCTCTAAGTCTTTCCAAATTACTTGAATTTTCTTTGGACCTAACCCTTTTATTTTGAGCATATCTAGTATACCTGTGGGGGTCTTTGCTAGTAGTTCGTCTAACTCTGGGAATGTTCCTGTAGAAATAATCAGTTGTATTTTTTCAGCAGTACTTTTTCCTATCCCTGGTTGAGCGCTTAGTTCTTCAAAGCTTAATGTATTTGCTTGACAAGGTAGTTTGTCTATTTTGAACGAGGCACTCGCTATTGCTTTACTGCGGAAAGGGTTTTCATTATGTAGCTCCATCAATTGTCCGCATAGTTTGAATACGCGTGCTATCGTTTTGTTGTCCATATTTATAAATGTAGTTTAACCAAAAATACTAAATATACTATTCAATTACTAGATACGAGGTGCTATCTAATCTTTTTGATGGAGGAAGGAGGGGGGATATAAACAAAAAATGTCGACAAGAAAATTGTCGACATTAATATGTTTGTGTTTGTTTAAAAATTCAATAGCTGTTATTCAGTCGATTTAGTTTCCGTTTTTTTAGTTTCTGGTTGCGGTCTATTGTATTTATTAACAATTAGACGGATACCCGAATTCTTAGTTAAGAATTTGATTGACCAGTTCACGAAAGTAACGATTTTATTTCGGAAGCCAAAGATAGATACTAAATGGACAAACATCCATGTCAGCCAAGCAATAAATCCTTTCATGTGGAACGATCCCATATCCACTACAGCTTTATTACGACCGACAGTAGCCATTGAGCCTTTATCAAAGTATTTGAAATCTTTTTCGTTGGTTTTGTTTGCCAGTACATTAAGGATATGCTCTGCAACATATTTACCTTGCTGTTGTGCTGCTGGGGCTACACCAGGTAGTCCACGAGGGGTTTCGTCTGTTATCATTGCTGAAACGTCACCGATAGCATACACGCCTTCCATACCTTCAACTTGACATTGACCATTGGTGCGAATGCGGTTACCTCTTTCGATGAAATCTGCATGAATACCCTCTGGGAATTGACCTTTTACACCTGCTCCCCAAATTACAGTTTTGGTAGGTATGCTTTCACCATTATTAAAGGTAATAACATTGCCATCATAACCCGTAACTTGAGTGTTTGTTAATACTTTTATCCCTAAATCTTTAAGATAGCGTTCGGCATCACGTGATGATTTTTCAGATAAAGCGCCTAATATTTTCCCTGTTCCTTCTACCAAATACACATTCATTTCGTGCTCTGTTAGTTCAGGGTAATCTTTTTTCAACATATGTAATTGAATCTCTGCAATAGCTCCAGATAATTCAACTCCAGTCGGACCACCACCTAC
>CANRHE010000033.1 GCA_947630335.1 uncultured Sphingobacterium sp. | reverse complement strand
GTATTGATGGGATTCGGTCTAGACAGTGACAACCTTCACTCTCCAAATGAAAAATATGGAATAGAGAATTACTTAAAGGGTATTGAAACTATTCCTTTGTTTCATAAATATTACGCAGAATTAAGTAAATAATTTTACTACGTATGCATAAAAATGGGTTAATTTGAAATTAAATTAACCCATTTTACATTTATAATGGACTTTGACTTCAGACTAAAAGTTTTCTTTACCGCAGCTCAGCATTTAAACTTCACGAAAGCAGCTGCAGCGCTATATATATCCCAACCAGCCATTAGTAAAAATATTATAGAGCTTGAGAAAAAACTTGGGGTATCTCTTTTTGATCGAAAAGGTAATAATCTAGAATTAACTGCAGAAGGACAAATTCTATTTAAATATGCTAAAGAAATTTTCATATTATACAATAAAGCGTCCCAAGAAATTCTAGACTTACAACAAACCACAGTTGGAAGTATGGAGCTAGGTGCAAGTACTACTATCTCTCAATACATTCTTCCTCCTCTTCTAGCTACCTTTTTAAATGAGCATCCCAATTATATCATTAAGATGACTCAATTCAATACGCGCTCTATAGAAGAAATGCTTATTGACAGAACAATTGACCTAGCAGTTACTGAGGGAATAACAGATAATAGAGCATTGCGTTATATTCCATTTATGAAAGATGAATTAGTATTAGTGACAAATACCTGTAACCCCATGTTACGGACATTAAACTCAAATTGTCTGGATACCTTATATGAATTACCTTTAGTATTAAGAGAAAAGGGCTCTGGTACGCGAACTGTAATAGAAAATAACTTGAAGAACTTAAACATTAATCTCGCGAATTTAAAAACGGAAATAATATTAGGGTCTACAGAAAGTATTAAAATGTACATTCAGTACCGTAATACTTTTGCTTTTTTATCTATACATTCAATTCAAAAGGAACTCATACAAGGACAGTTAAAAATAGTGGATATAAAGGGATTACAAATTGAACGATTCTTTTACTTTACACATCTTTACGGTGGGTTAACAGGTATTCCTAATAAATTTTTACACTATTGTACTAGTAAACATAACTTATAGTTATGAGTCATAAAAAACTATCGTTATAACATATATGTATGCTATAATACATTTGTAGCATACATTAAAATAAATATGGAATACAAAAAACTAACCTATTACTGTAAAATCCTTGGCCTACTTATCGTCACCTTACTCATAATCAGTACCACACTCAGTGTAGCATTAGTGCATAAAGATAATACAACCAGTAATCAAAATAATAACGAAAACTTTAACTCTACTATATTAACGCACATTGATCAGTATACTGAAGAACCCTATGACGATAGTGCCGAAGGAATACTAGCTGCATATGGAGAAGATATTATCAAAAACACCTATAATTATTTTTATAGAGATGGTCAAAAAATAGGAAACCATTTGGCTTGTAGCAATTGTCATCTGCAATCAGGCACAAAAGCATTTGCTGCACCATACATTGGTTTAACTTCGGTTTTTCCTATCTATATTGGTAGGGAAGATAAAATAGAATCTCTTGAAGAGCGTATAAATGGCTGCTTTGAAAGAAGTATGAATGGAGAAGCTATCCCTGAAAATGGCAAAGAAATGAGAGCTATTATTACCTACATTAAAAAAATCAGTAAAAACACACTAGGAGGAGAACGAACGGAAGGACAAGGTTTTGTGAAAATAGATATTCCTGAACGAAAAGCAGACCTTAACAATGGTCTTATCGTTTTTGAAAAACAATGTGTAAACTGCCATGGGAAAGATGGTCAAGGAGAAAAAATAGCAGGAGGGAAAGGATATACATATCCTCCATTATGGGGTCCAGATAGCTATAATGATGGAGCTGGCATGGGACGCGTACTTACTGCGGCACGTTTTATTAAAGGTAATATGCCACTAGGAGCAACTCATGACTCTCCAATTTTAACAGATGAGGAAGCCTTCGATGTGGCAGCCTATATCAACTCATTCGATAGACCTCAAAAAGCCAATAAAGACATGGACTACCCTAATCTAAGCAAAAAGCCTAAAGACTGCTCATATCCTCCATATACGGATACTATAAGTCAAGAACAACATAAGTATGGACCTTTTAATTTTTAATACCATGAAAAAAATAACATTAGCATTTTGTATTCTTTTCACGAGTTTGTCGCTAACCTCGCATGCACAAGAGAATCTCTTAATAAGTAATAAAAACTATAGCGGCGCTCTTGCTAAAAAGAAACATTATAAAGCTATTTATCAATTAGACTCTAACGACCCTAAAACTATTGAGAAAGCCATTCGGAATATTAATAACGTTTTGAAAGACCCTAGATTAAAAGGGAAAATTGAAATCGAACTAATTACTTTTTCTGGAGGAACTGAAGCATATCTAAAAAAAAATGGTCAATATGAACAACCCTTAAAAGACTTAATCAATAAAGGGGTAATTGTCGCTCAATGTCTAAATTCATTAGAAGAAAGAAAGCTTAAGAAAGATGAATTATTTGATTTCGTTGGCTATGTACCAAGTGGAAATGGTGAACTAATCATTCGTGCGAATGAGGGGTGGGTAATTATTAAACCTTAATCTATTTAGTATGTTAAAAAAAACACTTCTATCACTATCGATTTCATTAACAATAATGTACGGTTCAGCTCAAGAACATCAATTTGATCCTCCGTGGAACACGCCTCCTGAATCCGCTGTAAATTTCACAATTCACGGAATTAATAATACCCCTGACCTATATGGTGATATTGAAAATCCACAATTAACGATCTTCTTCGCGGGAAATCAATTTATGGTAGTTGACGATCTTATTAAAGCATTTCAACACGATTATCCACAATACACACGCATCTTTGTCGAAACACTTCCTCCTGGTATTTTAGCAGATCAAATCAAAGGAGGTTCATTAACAATTGGCAACCTAAGAATCACTCATAAGCCTGACATATATACTGCTACAAAAAGTATTATTAAAGAGATGAATGATTATCTTAATGACACGCAGATATATGCTTATAATAACTTGAGCTTAATGGTTCCTCAAGGCAATCCAGCAGGTATCAAGACCCTTAAAGACTTGGGTAGTGATAAGGTCAAGATAAGTATGCCTAACCCAAAATGGGAAGGAATTGGAGAGCAAATACAGGCTTCTTATGTAAAAGCAGGTGGGGAAGAATTACGAAAAAAAATCATGGAAGCAAAAGTGCAAGATGGCAGTACGTACTTAACAAAAATCCATCATCGAGAGAGTCCAATGCGTATTCTGTATGGTCAAGCCGAGGTGGCACCTGTCTGGGCCTCTGAAGTTGTTTTTCAAAAAATGATTGGTAATCCAGTAGATGAGATTCAATTACCGAAGGAATTAAATACGACAGCTACCTATATGGCAGGAACATTAAAGAATGCACCCCATCCTGAAGCTGCTAAAGATTTCTTTAACTTTATGAAAACAGAAAAAGCAAAAAGCATTTATAGAAAATATGGATTCATGACAGAGAATGACGTAAAGTAAATGAATGGAGGTATATTATTTTTTTATTGAAATACTGTATAGTCATCTATTATTCCTTTCCTTATATTTAACCATAATTACAGCATAATTATGGTTATTTATTTTAGAAAAGCTCATACTATACTCTATCTCTCCACGGTTTTATTATTATTTATTCTTTGCTACCCTTTCTTGTACTATTATACTAGAAACCCAGATAAATATTACAATGAAATAGCCGCCTGTCGTCGTTGGATAAGCGTAAAATCGGCATATATTGTTGGTTTTCGTTTTCATATTGAATTTGAAAACGAAATCGACTGGTCGCAAAATTATGTCTTATGTCCTAATCACACCTCTATTTTAGACATTACGGTACTTACCTATCTATGCCCTGTTCCTTTTACTTTCATAGGTAAAATTGAATTATTAAAAAACCCAGTAACACGTACATTTTTCAAAAGTATTGATATTACTGTTGATCGCTCTAGTCGTATATCTGCTTTTAAAGCCTTCAAAAAGGCTGATAATTTTATTAAACAAAAAAAAACAATAGTTATCTTTCCAGAAGGAAAAATTGATGATGAGTATCCTCCTCAATTACATGAGTTCAAATCAGGTTCGTTTCGGTTAGCAATTGAAAATAAAACTCCGATCCTACCTATTGTTATCATTGATGCTTGGAAATTGCTTTGGGATAGTGGACAAAAATTTGGTTCAAAACCTGGCACGGTCCATGTAAAAGTATTAGCACCTATACACCCTGATATTTCTGAAGAGCAAGATTTCGATAATTTGCAACATACCGTATTTCTTAAAATGAAAGAGGAATGGATTAAAAACAAAGATCTTCACAACAGGAACTAATAAAATAAATAGCTCAAATACAATGCACTATAAAGCCATAACATTTAAATAATATAATTAACTTGTATAAGTTAAATTAAATGCTATTTTTGCGAAAACGGTAAAACATTAAATTGTAAGACTATGTATTGGACACTAGAATTGGCATCACACTTAGAAGATGCCCCATGGCCTGCAACAAAAGATGAATTAATTGATTACGCAATTCGTTCTGGAGCTCCAGTAGAGGTAATTGAAAATCTTCAAGCATTAGAAGATGATGGCGAACCTTATGAAGTTATTGAAGAGATTTGGCCTGATTACCCAACAAAAGATGATTTCTTTTTCAATGAAGACGAGTATTAATCCATCATAAAAATAGCACTTTAACAGAGTGCTATTTTTATATTCAGCATATTTTATGCTACCCTGACTAAACTAGATATATAATATGCGTTTTTTAATTCTATTATTTTCGATTCTTAGCTCTTCACTTTTTGCCCAAGAAGTTCATATAGATCAGTCAAAATCTGACACGACTATTCTACATACATTCATTCAAGATCTTTCTAACCCTAATATTGCTGTTGACATAATTATTAGTCAACAAATAGTAGTGGAGAATCCTTCTGATGAACTATATGATTACTTAGAGGTTAGTTTAGAAGAGATACGTATCAATTTATTGTATAAAAATATATCAGATATAGTGTATACTCCTTTTTTGAAAGCTGCTCGTAAAGAAACTAAAGATATTGATTTAGGAACTATAGATCCTCAAAAAGTGTACTTACTTTTCTACAAAAACAGACAATTACTTGCTTTATACCTTGAAGATGAAAAAATTGCTTCTTTTACTCTAGTTGCAAATGGAAAAGGTAAAGCAGAGTTTGTTCTCTATTAAGATTGAAATCATTAACCATCAAATATTACACAAAATAAATTTTTATAACAAAAACCTTGACATTTTTAAAAAGATAATGGATATTTGTTAACAACAATAAAGAAATGAATCAATTGATCTCAAATAAAGCGTGGTGGTGGCACAACAGTTAAAGTTGTGGCAAACATCTATTGCTTGTATTTGAATTACAATCAAAAAATAGTGGGCTTGCCAATTTGGTAAGCCTTTTTTTATTTGATTAAATTATGAATATAGCCATATCAGTATACGGGTAGATAATTTTTACCACGATTAAGAGACACACGAAATAAACACCAAGAATATAAAGAGATACTTATGAAAGACATATTAGGACATTTATTTGAGTATAAGTCCTTCACTCGAGAACAAGCTTACGAGATACTAACAAATATTGCTACAGGTAAATACGATAACCATCAAATAGCAGCCTTTATGACTACGTATGGGATGCGTAGTATACGTGTAGAAGAATTAGGAGGCTTTCGAGATGCTATGTATGACCTCTGTCTTAAAGTTGATTTTGATGGTTATGATCTTATAGACATGTGTGGAACGGGAGGAGATGGCAAGAATACATTTAACATTTCCACTCTATCTTCTTTTGTCGTAGCTGGAGCAGGCTATAAAGTAGCGAAACATGGAAATGTAGGGGTATCATCAGGATGTGGTTCTTCTAATGTAATGGAAGCATTGGGGTATTCTTTCACCAATGATAAGGATATTCTAAATAAACAATTAGATGAAGCTAATATCTGTTTTTTACATGCTCCTTTGTTTCATCCAGCTATGAAAACAGTAGCGCCAATTCGTCGCGCATTAGGGGTTAAAACATTTTTCAACATGTTAGGTCCATTGACTAATCCTGCAAATCCTAAATTCCAATCTGTAGGAGTTTTTAGTCTAGAACTAGCTCGTCTGTATGCCTACCTCTATCAAGGAACGGACAAAAAATATAGTATAATTCATGCACTGGATGGTTATGATGAAATATCCATGACTGGTGATTTCAAAATTATAAACAATAAAGGCGAAAGCTATTATTCTGTCGAAGAACTAGGTTTTGAAGCTATACAAGCTAAAGAATTGGCTGGAGGTGATTCTGTTGATGAAGCTGCGAGATTATTCAAAAAAATTATTGAGGGTAAAGGTAGCGTGATTCAGAATAATGTGGTATTAACAAATGCGGCGTTTGCTATCAAAACATTCCATCCTGAGCGATCATTTGCAGATTGCTATTATGAAGCTGAGGAGTCGCTGCTAGGATTAAAAGCATTCAATTCATTGAAAAAATTAACAGATAACTAAGAATGAACAAAAAGCTTAAAATAAAAATATGCGGAATGCGTGAGGCTGAAAATATCAAAGCCCTATGCAATCTACCTATTGATTATATTGGCTTCATTTTTTATGCTAAATCACCTAGAGCGATCATAAATAATACTGCGACCTTAATCCCTCCTTCTATTAATAAGACAGGAGTGTTTGTCAATGCATCAATAGAAGAAATCTCCAATAGAAAAGATATTTTTGGTTTAGAAACTATTCAATTACACGGGAACGAAAGTCCTCTTTTTTGTGAGCAAGTGCGTCAATTGAATGTTACAACTTTTAAAGCTTTCGGCGTAGATGAAGCATTTGATTGGAAAACTGTCGACGCCTATCAAGATGTTGTAGATTATTTCTTGTTCGATACTAAAAGTATACATTATGGTGGTACAGGAAGCACTTTTAATTGGGATAAGCTTTTAGAGAATCCATATGATAAACCATACCTTTTAAGTGGTGGAATATCAATAGATAACATTAAAGAAGCAGCTAATTTTAAAGACGAAAGATTATATGGTTTGGATCTGAACTCCAAGTTTGAGACCAAAGCAGCCTTAAAAAACATAGAATTGTTAACACAAGCATTATCAATAATAAAATGAGCAAATATCAAGTAGATAACAGAGGGTATTACGGTCCATTTGGTGGAGCTTATATCCCTGAAATGTTATATCCGAACGTAGAGGAACTACAAAATCAATACTTACAAATCATGAAAGACCCTTCTTTCATAGCAGAGTTCGAGCAATTATTAAAAGATTATGTGGGTCGTCCTTCCCCTCTATATCATGCCCAACGGTTATCTAAAAAATATGGTGCCAAAATATTTTTGAAGCGTGAAGACCTAAACCATACTGGGGCACACAAAATCAATAATACTATTGGTCAAATACTACTTGCGGAGCGATTAGGAAAAAAACGAATAATTGCCGAGACAGGAGCTGGCCAACATGGTGTAGCAACTGCCACGGTTTGCGCACTTAAAGGGTTGGAATGTGTA
Organism: uncultured Sphingobacterium sp.; assembly: GCA_947630335.1. Taxonomy (GTDB): domain Bacteria; phylum Bacteroidota; class Bacteroidia; order Sphingobacteriales; family Sphingobacteriaceae; genus Sphingobacterium. The sequence goes on along the minus strand of CANRHE010000033.1, from coordinate 11,841 downwards.
GTTTACATGGGAGAAATTGACATTCAACGTCAAGCACCTAACGTAGCGCGTATGAAAATGATGGGCGCCAAGGTAGTTGCTGCTAAATCGGGTAGTAAGACATTAAAAGACGCTACGAACGAAGCTTTACGTGATTGGATAAACAATCCTGTAGACACCCATTACATAATTGGCTCTGTAGTAGGACCTCACCCTTATCCAGATATGGTTGCTCGTTTTCAGTCTATAATTTCAAAGGAAACAAGAAAGCAACTTTTAGAGAAAACAGGAAAAGGAACTCCTGATATTGTAATGGCTTGTGTCGGAGGAGGTTCAAATGCAGCAGGTATGTTTTATCATTTCTTAGATGATGAGGATGTAAAAATTATCGCTGTAGAAGCTGCTGGGCATGGTGTTGAATCCGGAGAAACTGCAGCTACTACAGCATTAGGAAAAGAAGGTGTCTTACACGGAAGTCGTCAAATTCTGATGCAGACAGAAGATGGTCAAGTGATAGAGCCCTACTCTATTTCGGCAGGATTAGATTATCCAGGTATCGGTCCTCAACATGCATGGTTATTTAAATCTGGAAGAGGTCAATATGTCTCTGCTACAGATGATGAGGCTATGCAAGCAGGACTTCGATTGACCCAATTAGAGGGCATCATTCCTGCTATTGAAAGTTCCCATGCATTAGCTCATTTAGAGAAAATGAATTTTAAAGGAGACGAAACGGTTGTTATCTGTCTTTCGGGTCGTGGAGACAAAGACTTAGACAATTATATGAAGTATTTTAACCTGTAAAAGAAAAAATTATGCATATTACAAAACATGCTAACGGGCTGTTATCTATATATTTCACTGCGGGCTATCCAACATTGGATAGTACTATTCAAATTGCGAAAAAACTAGAGGAAGCAGGAGTAGATTTTTTAGAAATTGGTTTCCCTTATTCAGACCCTGTAGCTGATGGTCCTACTATACAGCATGCCTCAGAAGAAGCCTTAAAAAATGGGATGACATTAAAACTGCTTTTTGAACAGCTGAAAGATTTACGTAAACATGTAAGTATACCAGTATATCTCATGGGATATGTCAACCCCGTATTGCAATATGGTGTTGAGGAATTTTGTAAATCCTGTAAAGAAGTTGGGGTCAATGGTTCAATCATTCCAGATTTGCCGATATATGAATATGAAGAGCTGTATCAGCCTTTTTTTGAAGAAAATGAAATCAGTAATATATTCTTAGTAACTCCGCAAACTTCTGAAGCTCGAATTCGTAAAATAGATAATCTGACAACAAACTTCATTTATCTTCTATCTTCAAATTCTATTACTGGTGGTAATTTGGAGGTCAGAGATCAAGCAGCAGTATATTTTAAACGCATCCAAGATATGGATTTAAAAAATCCATTTATTATTGGATTTGGTATATCAAATAAAGAAACTTTTCAAAAAGCTACTCAATATGCCAATGGAGCAATTATTGGGACAGCGTTTGTAAAACTTCTAGCAGAGGATAATTACCTAGATAAAATAGCAGATTTCATTAAGAGCATTAAAGAATAAACAAAGAGGCCCTGCCCAGATTAATTGAGCAGGGCTTCTTTATGACTAAAACTACATTTGAATTACATCCAAACGGATAGGTAATATAAATGACATTCGTGCAGGATGTCCACTACAACGTTACACCATAAAATCAAATCAACTTTTCAAAAGCTCGACGAGCAGACCCTCTAAAATAAACCTCACCACAGTACTGATATCCTAGCTTTTGTAAAATTCTTAGCATAGCTAGATTGTCAAAATTAGTATCTACTTTAATACTATTCACATTTTTGGATTTGGCTAGTTGGGCTACATAATTAAAAAAATGAGTCGCTATTCCCATTCCTTTCGAATGCAAAGAAGCTGCTACCCTATGAATTACTATGTAAGATCCGGAGGAGAGCCAAGCGCCTTCAATATTTTCATAAGCGGGTTCAATATCAAATATGACTGCTCCATAAGCTAATATATTAATCCCATCGCTAATCACATAACCGTAATTATTGGCGATATCATGAATGATTGAATCTCGATTAGGATAGCCATCTTGCCATTGTTTACTACCATCTTCTTTGCGTTTTTGAATCGCAAATTCAATAATCTCCCAAATTTCATCCACATCGGATGGTAATGCCTTTCTAAATTCCATATATTAAAATATTATCTATCCTATTTCGCTCTATTATAGAGGAAGTGAAGTATGAATTCTTACAAAAGAAAGCTTTTATAACACAATATAATAGCGTATTTTTGTACTTCTAAATATAATAAACAAAATTCCTTACATACAATGGAACATACACGAATTAAAGAATTATTACAATCCGAAGAATTTGGAAAAGAGGTTATTGTTAAAGGTTGGGTAAGAACTTTCCGTAATAATCAATTTATTGCGATCAATGATGGTTCTTCGATTAATAATATTCAAGCTGTTGTAGACTTCGAAAATACCCCTGATAGTATTTTAAAAAGAATCACTACGGGAGCGGCTGTTCGTGTCAAAGGTAATCTAATTGAGTCACAAGGGAAAGGTCAACGCGTAGAAGTAAAAGCTACTGATGTTTCAATCATTGGTGATTCAGATCCTGAAAAATACCCATTGCAACCTAAGAAACATAGCTTAGAATTTTTGCGTGAAATAGCACATTTACGTGTCCGTACAGGCACGTTTAATGCAATTTTTAAAGTCCGTAATGCGCTATCATTTGCTATTCATAAGTTTTTTCAGGAGCGAGATTTTGTATACTTTCACTCACCAATTATTACAGCATCCGATGCAGAAGGTGCTGGTGAGATGTTTAGAGTAACAACTCTAGATCCTATTAACCCTCCATTAACAGAGGACGGTAAAGTAGATTTTAAAGAAGACTTTTTCGGAAAGTCAACTAACTTAACAGTTTCTGGCCAATTGGAAGGCGAATTAGCTGCCTTAGCTTTTGGAAACATTTATACTTTTGGGCCTACTTTCCGTGCAGAAAATTCAAATACAACTCGTCACTTAGCAGAATTCTGGATGATTGAACCAGAAATGGCTTTTTACGAACTCGAAGATAACATGGATCTTGCAGAAGAGTTATTAAAATATGTCGTTAAATATGCATTGGATACTTGTCCAGATGAGATAGAGTTCTTAAAAAACCGCTTATTAGAAGAAGAGAAATCAAAACCACAAGCGGAACGTTCAGAATTAAATCTCGTAGAGAAATTAAATTTTGTGATAAATAACGATTTTGAACGATTAACATATACTGAGGCTATTGAGATTTTACAACGTTCTAAACCAAATCAAAAGAAACAATTCAAATATATAATTGATGGTTGGGGTGCTGACCTTCAGTCTGAGCACGAGAGATATCTTGTCGAAAAACATTTCAAAAAGCCTGTTATTCTTACGGATTATCCTAGAGAAATAAAATCATTCTACATGAAACAAAATGAGGTAGATGAACAAGGCCGTCATACTGTACGTGCTATGGATATCCTATTCCCAGGTATTGGCGAGATGGTAGGTGGCTCACAGCGAGAAGAAAATCTTGACAAATTACTTGATCGTATGGCAGAAGTAGGTATCGAACCAGAAGAAATTGAGTGGTTCTTAGATACTCGTCGTTTTGGATCAGTGCCGCATTCAGGTTTTGGAGTAGGTTTTGAAAGATTAGTATTATTCACTACAGGTATGACTAACATCCGCGATGTAATCCCATTTCCTCGTACTCCAAATAATGCTGAATTTTAAAATTTAAAAAATATACAAACAACAACAGCCAAAACATTTTATTTTGGCTGTTGTTGTTTATTTAAAAGAATTTGTCACGTCCTGTAAAAGGAAAAGTATATTAAAAAAATCAATGCTATGTTAGTTAAATTATACAACGACAATCCTAATCCAAAAATTATAGATCAGGCTGTTGAAATCCTTAAAAAAGGGGGAGTTATTATTTATCCAACCGATACAGTATACGGAATTGGATGCGACATTACTAATCAGAAAGCAATTGAAAGGGTATGTCAAATCAGAGGTCTAAAAGCAGATAAGGCTAATTTATCTTTTATTTGCCATGACTTAACTGATATATCCCACTATACCAAACCCTTTGACACTACTGTCTTCCGGGTACTAAAAAAAGCATTACCCGGCCCTTTTACTTTTATATTTAATGCAAGTGGGCAAGTCCCAAAATTATTAAGTTCTAAAAAGAAAACAGTCGGTATACGGGTACCAGACAATAATATTGTGCGTGAAATTGTCAAACAATTAGGAAATCCTATCGTAACGGCATCAATATATGATGAAGATGAAATTATTGAGTATTCCACAGATCCTGAATTAATCTACGAAAAATATCAAGACCAAGTAGATATGGTGATTGACGGTGGATATGGCGATAATGTCGCTTCGACGGTAGTTGACTTAACGAATGGCGAATTTGAAATAATCCGTGCAGGAAAAGGAGATCTTGATCTATATATCTAAAGAAGCAAAATAGGGTGTCGATTGTTACATGTACACGGCACTCTTACTTTAAAAAGCCTACTTTCTTCGCTAAAGTATATGTACTATTTTTATTGAAATAAGCCAGATTAAAGACTATTACAGCAATAAAAATCATACCATAGGCAATCGCTTGCATCGTGCTAACAGACTCGTCAAAGTAGTAAACTGCCAAAAGAAAGGCAATAATAGGATTAATATAAAGTAAAATCCCAAGTAATGATGAACTCAGACCTTTGAGGGCATACATATTCAAAAAAAGAGGAATAATCGTGAAAAACACCGCTATCACCAACACTAATTGATAGAAACTAGCACTATGATCTACATCAGCTACCGCCGAATATCCGTAAGGAATAAGCATAAAGGCACATAGCATAATATGGATTGTCAATGTAAAGAACTTATCAAAACGAGTATTCATTTTTTGAAGAACAAGATAAATAGCATAGCTGAAGGCTATGATTATACTATAGAACATATCCATAAAATGTCCTAAACTCAGTAAAAAACAGCTCAGTATACTCAAAACTACTGCAATCCACTGTACTTTATTTAACTTTTCTTTCAATATTATAGTTGCCAGCACAGTAGTTAATATAGGACATATTAAATAAGCCAAAGATGTAGCTTTGACGCTAACACTATTCATTACATAGATATATAAATACCAATTGAATGCTAATGCTACAGCACTACCTAACGCATGTAAAATTGCCTTTGAACGAGTGGTGTTAGATAAAGATTGTAACAAGATTATATTTTGACGGGTTACTCTCCAACGAAATATCAAACTAAAGCTACAAATTAAAATAGCTGCACATCCCACGCGATACGTCATAATATCGATAGCGGCATAATCGCTCAATGGACGTAAAACTAAACTAAAACAGCCCCAAACAATAAATGAAAACAAGGCTGCCGCATAATACTTAAATTGCATACAATAGGACGAGGAGAGATTAGAGAATGATGAATTCTTCTACAATAACGTGGCCTACATGTTCATTAACCCGCCCAATAACTTGCTTGCGCATCAAAGCTAGCTCATGTTTAATCACAGCCGACTCAACCTTAACATACAGCTTCTTGTCACGGATATAAATGCTCTGGGTTCGATTAGCGATAGAAGGCCCTATAAGCTCATTCCACACTGCAACAATTGATGATTCATCAAACTTACGTCTCAATCTATATACTTCAAGCCATTTTTCTACCGCTTGTTTAATACTAATATCATCACGTGTTGGAATTTCATCAAATTTCCTTTTATACATTTACCTGGCCTCCTGTTATTTCAAAGATACGTATTGGTTGATTGATTTCCTCAAAGATCTTACGGATTCTTTTAGCATCAGTATCTGTAATAAAAATTTGGCCAAACTCTTCCTTAGACACCATCTCCATCAACATTGTTGTACGTTTGGCATCAAGTTTATCAAATATATCATCCAATAGTAGTAGAGGTTTAAACTTTTTTTGTTGATATAAAAAAGTATACTGTGCTAATTTAAGTGCAATCAGAAAAGATTTTTGTTGACCTTGGGAGCCAAACTTTTTTAATGACATGTCCTCATGAATAGTAAATACCAAATCATCCTTATGAATACCTTGAGTAGTCCTTTCCAAATGACGATCTCGATCAATGCTAGACTCTAACAATGACATAAAATCATGATCATGCAATGGAGACTCATAGTGTAGTTGTACAAACTCAGCCTCACCGGTCAAGTATGTATAGTGTCGACGGAAAGCGGGTGTGAATTCATCCATAAATTGTTTACGTCTATGATAAATAATATCACCAGCTTCTACCAATTGCATATTCATCACTTCGAGAAGACCAATATCAAAAACCCCCTTTTCTTTAATATTCTTAAGTAAAGTATTACGTTGTAATAATATTTTATTATAGGTGATTAACTTATCTAAATATCGGTTATCTGTTTGCGAAATTACATTATCTATAAACTTACGACGTTCTTCAGAGCCTTCTGTTATAATTTCGCTATCATTAGGCGAAATCATTACTAGAGGAAATTGGCCGATATGATCTGCTAAACGTGAGTAATCTTTTTTATTTCGCTTAAACTGCTTTTTTTGATTACGCTTAAGACTACAAGAGATAAAATCATGTTTATCAGATTTTTCAAATTCACCCTGAACCATAAACCAATCTTCACCTTTCTTGATGTGTTGAGAATCAATAGGATTAAAATAAGATTTACATAAAGACAAATAATGAATAGCATCTAATAAATTTGTTTTTCCCGAGCCATTCTCTCCTGTAAAGGCATTCACCTCAGGTAAAAACAACAAATTAGATTCATTATAATTTTTGAAATTCAAAACGGACAGTTGTTTCAACCACATGCTACAAAGTAAAAGTTAAAAAGTCAAAAGGTGAAATAAATTTCACTATTTGTGATGCAGGTAAAAGAAAAAGAGCAAGAATAAAACAATATAATTTGTTTTATTCTTGCTCTTCACAAAATTAATTATATACTATTTTACTTCTTCAAAATCAATAAATTCACCAGCAGTCTCTGTCCCCTTCCTTCTCTCTTCAACTTGAGGTACATAATCTACCTTCACTTGCCCGTCTGAATTGCGTGAATTCGTTTGGTTCTCAAAAGGATTTTGGGTACCAAAAGGATTACCCGTTTTATAAGTATACGTAAACCCTCCTTGTCCTTGTTGAGCTTTCTTCATCATACGCTCAGCAAGCTTCTTCATAGCGAATGGTAACAATAGACGCATTCCAAATTTGAAAGCATAATAAAATAATATTACGGAAAGTATAAAATATATAGCTGTCATTATAATTCTTATTTACTCAAATATAAAAAACAAACAAACAAAAATAAGTCAAACCATTGTCAGACTAAAAAGCTTAACATTATTTAAGATTTAGCAGATTCTATCGCTTTATACAATTCTTCTTGCTTATGGGTCCCAATAATATAAACTAATCCTTCACGGTCCGTTAACCAGATGGCATCCCCTCCACCGGCATAAAAACGTATTTTACCATTTTTATGCAAATTATATACCGAATTATTGAAAATAAATTTACTATAAGGTTTCTTCTCAACTTGAATAATGGAAGACAAATCAATCTTTACCAAACTTGTGGTCCAAAGTCCGCTTAGTCGTATACTATTGGGTAACACGACGGTCTTATAATTCACAAGATACATCATGATGATTGATACAAAAATGATGCAACTACCCACAATAAAAAATAGTTGCCTCGAAGGCAGGTGATCTACATTTAGATAATATACTATAAAACAAAATAGTGCTAAAATAAGTCTGACACTTATCCACCCCTTATCTCTACCTAAATATTGACGCTCTATAAATAGCGGTTTTTGATCCATGTTTAATTCTTAAGAAGTACTAATTTAAGGACTTTTTTCGTTTTTTGAGTAATCTTATAACGATCATCCATTTGTATGCCTGCAATCCAAATAATTTCATCATTACCATTACATAAAATTGGTATTTCTTGTTTTTGCAGAACGTTAATTTTGCGCTGTATAAACAAATCACTCACTTTCTTATTTCCCTTCATACCCAAAGGCTTAAATACATCCCCTATTTGCCAAGTACGTATATATAGAGGTAATATTACTTTGTCCAAATCAATTTTAACGATATTACTCTGTCTTTCAATTGTACAATCATCTACAATTTGACAATAAAAATTAAAATTACCCCAACCAAACTTATCTGTTGATTCAATATTGACAACTTGTTTATTTAGTATACATTGGCGTTTCTTTAAAATAATATAATCTCGATCATTTAAGATTACATAATCATCTGACTCAAAGAACCTTCCTGATTCCTTGTATAATGTATTCATAAGATCTTCAAGTACATTTTTATTAAAATTGTAAGGTTCAAAGAGTAAATACAGCAATCCCATTTTCTTACCATAAATAGAAGCTTTAGCAATTTTCCAAATAGCATCTCCAATAGGAATAAAGATCTTAGATCTTTGTTCAGCCACAAGATCACTTAAAACATCTGCAGCCTCTTGAAAACGGGTTATACTTTCATCTACATTCTTAACAAAATCTTTATTGAGTTTTTCAAACTGAGGAATAATATCAAGACGAATCTTGTTTCTAGCATATTTATTGGAGAAATTAGAAGCATCATCGCGATAAGGGATACAATTCTTATTCACAAACTCAAATATCTCATTTGCAGTTAAAAACAACAAAGGCCGAATTATATTGTTACGTTTTGGTTTAATACCTGTTAGTCCTTTGAGTCCTGTACCTCTAGAAAGGTTGAATAGAAGAGTCTCAATATTATCATTTACATGTTGTGCAATAGCTATATTAGTACATGCCCTTTCTATTCTTAATTCCTCGAACCAATTATAGCGCAGCTCTCGCGCAGCTAATTGAATAGAAACTTTTTCTAATTGAGCATACATTTCTGTATCGAAACTTTTAACATGACATACTACTCCGTGTTTTGATGCCCAATCAAGTACAAGTTTTTCATCTGCATCCGACTCTACTCCTCGGAGATTGAAATTACAGTGTGCAATTTCGAAGTCAAAACCTGCTTGATGAAATAGCCAAAGCATTAACATGGAATCCTTCCCGCCACTTACAGCAAGCAACACCTTACCCCCTACATTAACAAGTTTATTATCACCTACATACTGAATAAATCGCTTTAAAATATCCATCCTTCAAAAATAAGGATTATTAACGGAATATATTTAAGCTGAAAAAAATGAAATTAACATTATTTTGCTATTTAAATACATATTTTTGCCTTGTGAAGCATCTAAAAATTATATTATTCTTTATACTGAGCTTATGTATGTTTAAAACACAGGCTCAACAAGGTAGGCTTAATCAAACCTCCTCTAAACACACGTGGATTAAAGATCAAAACAAATGGATAGCAATTATAGGTGTATATGAGCAAAACGGTAATACCTTACGTGCAGATAGTTCTGTGCTATTCGAAGATGATAATCGTCGTCAATTTTTTGATGCATTTAATAATGTGGTAATTACTCAACCTTCTGGGACAACTATATACGCTAATAAGCTTAACTACGATGCTCAGACACAGATTGCTATCTTAACTGGCAATGTCCGTTTGGTAAGTGAAGGATCCACATTAACGACCAACCACCTTACTTATAATTTAGCTTCTAAAACTGGCACATATGTAGCTGGTGGACGTATAATATCACAAGCTGATACTATTACATCCCAGCGTGCTTATTATTTCGAGACTAGAGGTGATGCTTTTTTTAGAGGAAAAGTTATTGTCAGAACGCCACAAGTAAAAGTTTATACGGATTCCATGAATTATAATCAGATTACAAAAGATACTTATTTCTATGGACCGACAGATATAAAAGGAAATAATAATGAAAACTTATATACCGAACGCGGCGTATATAATACACTAACAGGTATTGCCAAATTCAGTAAAAACAACCTTTATAACGAAGGTAGTAAATTTCTATCCGGAGATTCTCTTTACTATCACCGAGACAATGGTATTGGTGAAGCCTATAGAAATGTAGTTTTTGTAGATACTGTTGACAAGTTTTATGCTTATGGCAACAAAGGAGTTTATACGCAAGCAGACGAGTCTATTTTGATGACAGAGAAACCCTATATTATAACTGTTATTAAAAATGACACCACAAAAACTGACACAGTCCAAACTGAAAAAATTGCAGTTCAAACAAAAGTTGACCATAAAAAAAACAAAGAAAAGGAGAACAAACAGGAAGTTTTAGAAATTAATAAAGAATCTAACAATCGTGACTCTACAAAAATGGAGATTTCTTCTATTTCGGACGATGTAAATGCTGTAGACTCCGTATACATGACTGCAGACACACTCTATTCGCGTGTAATCCTAGCAAAGGAGTACAAAGCTCTCGATTTAAAATTAGACCGAAACGGTGGTGCAATTTTGGTACAGGAGGATGTTGATTATGGTGACCCTGGTGACGACGAATTAAATATTATTACACCTACAGACAGTATATCAATAGATAATACAGTAATAAATGAATTAACGAAAAACCCTATAACGAAAAATAAAAGTATTGATTCTTTAAAAAATAATGTTGTAAAGAATTCTCCAAAACTAAAAAAACCGATAGATTCTCTTACAGTCACACAGACGTTAAAAGCAGATTCAGTGTTGAGAAGAAATGCTATCATCCCAATTGCAAACCAAAGGGATAGCATATTAAACAATGCATTAAAAACAGCTCAAAGTCCTGATACCCTTAATAAAACTGATAAAGATTCGTTAATTCATAACAGTCTTCCAGACACTACCAAAACGCGTATAGTAAAAGCTTATTACAATGTTAGACTCTTCAAATCAGACTTACAAGCTGTGGCAGATTCCGTTTATTACGGTATGCAAGATTCCATGTTTCGTTTTATGGGTAGACCTATGATATGGTCTCAAGGAACACAAATATCTGCAGACACTATTTATATGCAAATAGTTAATCAAAAAATGGATAACGCATTATTAAAAGATAATGCATTTATGGTTAATGCTGTACTCGACAGCATTAAATTTAATCAAATGAAAGGTCGAAAGATTACCACATTTTTCAACAATAATAAGATTGACAAATTATATGTTGATGGCAATGCTGAAAATCTTGTGTTTTCAGTTAATGATAAAACCAAAATAATTACCGAGATGTTTCACGACAGAGGTGGGCGAATAAAAGTGAAGATGGATAATAATGAAATTATTGATTATATTACTATACAAAAGGTAGATCAGAAAATATATCCTTTTGCAATGGTAAATCAAGAGAATGAGATCCTTCCAGGTTTCATATGGCGCCCACAGGATCGTCCGATATCAAAAGATGATTTATTAAATAGAAAACGTGAAATACCGCAACTAATAGATCCAAAAGATGATAAAAACAAAAAAGACACCGAAAGTATGGAGAAAGAGATAACACAAGAAATAGAAAATTAAAATAAGGTCTTCGTAATTACGAAGACCTTATTTTATTAAACAATATATAATTTTCTCATCAAGTCCAAATCGACATGAAGAATACGGGTTAAATAGTTTTCAATATTATCATATTTAGATTCAATTGCCTCGTAAGAACTCTTCAAGTATTCAGGTTGAACTAAAAAAAGATCAGCATAATGAGGATTCTCATTGATATATGAAGCATACTTATTTTTCAAAAAGTCATTAGATAGCATATAATCAGACATTATTATTTCTCGATCTACTTGTAATGCTTCTAAAATAAGAGCCGTTGCAATA
>CANRHE010000032.1 GCA_947630335.1 uncultured Sphingobacterium sp. | reverse complement strand
TCTACACTTTCGAATAGATTCTGCGCCATTAGGTCTTTAATTACATTGGAAGTAGCCTCGCTAGGTACTTGTATGTATTGTCCAGGTACAAGTTTAGAAATGGTAATCAGTACATCTGAGTCTAAATAATGAGCACCTGTTACTGTTACTCCTCCAATGATGTAATCTTTTGGAGCGAGAAAGCTAATTTCGTCAGGATCTGATAAGTTGATAGCGCCTTGATTACTTACTTGAGCTATAGAGGAAGTCCAGCTTAACAATAAAATGGCGGTCAGTATATATAATTGCTTCATTTATTTAATATTATTGATGCTAAAGTACATCAAACTCTTGTTAATTTTTGTTAAAAGAAAATTTACCGTAATTACCTGTAAATTAGCTTGTTTTAAAGTTGTTCGCTTGTTTTCCCAAATCTTCTTTCGCGAGATTGATAGTCGTAAATGGCTTGAAATAGATCATTTCTATCAAATTCGGGCCACATCTTAGAAGAAAACCATAATTCTGTATAGGCTAATTGCCATAGTAGGTAATTGCTAATACGTTGTTCGCCGCTAGTCCTTATCATCAAATCGGGATCTGGCGTACCGGTGGTATACAGGTTTTGTGCAAAAATATCTTCCGTAATATCTTCTATTTTAAGTGTCCCCTCTGCAACCTTAGTTGCAATATTTTTGGTGGCATCTATTATTTCGCTACGCGAGCCATAACTCAACGCTAGGGTGAGGGTACATTTTGTATTATTTTTGGTAGCTTCTATAGTTTCAGAAAGTGTTTTCTGTATTTTGATGGGTAGATGATCTAATTGTCCAATAGCCTTCAGTTTAACACCATTTTTTTGAAAGGTTGGTAGTTCTTTATGTAAAGATGAAATTAAAAGTTCCATCAATGCTTTTACTTCTAGCTTAGGTCTATTCCAGTTTTCTGATGAGAAAGCATATAATGTTAGATAAGGGATACCTATTTCGATAGCTCCTTCTAAGACCTCTCGAACAGCCGAAACCCCATTCTTATGCCCGAAGACTCTCATTTTTCCGAGCCCTTTGGCCCATCGTCCATTTCCATCCATTATGATGGCGATATGTTGAGGTAATTTTGTGCGATCTATACTTTCTTTTATGTTCATCTCTAATTCTTCGCTTCAAATTCATTAAAACAAATGTTAATAACATTCGTTAATAATTCTACTCTGTCTAATAAGATAAGTAGACAACTCATTAATTCAAATGATTTTGGATGTAAAGATAAAATTTTTAAGAGAATAGTAATGCTTTATTTTTAGTTTGATGAAGCGTATCGTTAATAGTTTCTTACATCAATTCCCCAAAGTAACTTTTCGCGAAGAGTACTAAAGTAACTATCATTTTCTAAACGGATAAGATTTATACGAAAAGGAGCTTTTGTGATAATAAGTTCTGTATCTATAGGTAATGTTTCGCTTTTGGAATCACAACTTAAAATAAAGTTTTCTGTTCGGCTATCTATTTTGAGATTTAAGCTTATATTCTCTGATACTACTAATGGACGTACATTCAAATTATGAGGAGAAATAGGGGTAATTACAAAGTTGCCACTCCCTGGCATGATAATGGGGCCACCGCAGCTTAATGAATATGCCGTTGAGCCAGTGGGTGTAGCTATAATTAATCCATCTGCCCAATAAGAGTTAAGAAGCTCATTGTTTATTTTTGCATCTACCGTGATCATGGAAGAGGTATCATATCGGAAAACAGTGATATCATTCAAGGCAAAGTTTTCGCCATTAAATAATTCTTTGTTAGTGGCTTGTACAGATAATAGGGCACGTTCTTGGATGGTGTAGTTACCGCTCAAGATTTGGTCTATTGCTTTTTCTATCTCATTCTTTGGGATATTTGCCAAAAAACCTAATCTTCCAAAGTTAATACCTGCTATAGGTATCCCTGAATCTCTAATAATTGATACTGCTGCTAACATCGTACCATCGCCTCCAAGACTCAGCATGAAATCAATGTCTTTGGGGAGGTCATGATAGTTGGAGAATGTAGTGAAATCTTTACGGCAACTACTTTCTCGTTTTAGGAACTCATAAAACTCATCGTAAATTGTTATTTCAACTTGACAATCTACTAAATGAGCGATGAGATCATCTACATAGGCTGTAACAGAAGAATTAAAGACTCTTCCGAATATAGCGATTTTAGTTTGCGGTGTTTTTGTTTGCATAATTCTACTACAAATGTGCGAAGAATTGCTTATAAATCTAAATAATTCATTAATTGCTGGTAACGACTCTTAATATTAGACTCGTCAGGGATCTCCCTGAATGTAGCTTTTACGACGTACTCATTACGCCATAATGCTGATGTGACTGCTGATATATTTCGCTTATTAACTTTAATCGTCATCTCTTGTAATGATGAATTAGGAACTTTATGAATTGCTGTACTATAAATAATTGTATTTTCAGATTCTATAATGTGTGCAATATGAGATAAGGCATTATCTCGAGGTCCCAGCTCTAATATTATAATAGCCGCTTCGTCTTCTCCAAGTATTTCGTGAAGTGCAACTAATATATTTTGTTTGGTAGCGCTTCCTATGTAATTATGATTAATATCAATTATCGGAATAAAACAAAGGTCGTAGTTTGCCATCATTTCTAAGGCATCGTATACATGTTGGTATTCAAAAAGATAGACAGGCTTAAATAGGGACTTTAGATGTTTTAAAGTTAGCTCTGTATCTTGGTAGTCAAGCAGTACATTTTCTTCAATAATACCCAGCAAAATTCCCTGATCAACCACAGCTAATTGACGACAATTTTGATCTTCCATTTTATCTAAGACGAAAGAAATACTATCTGTTAATAAAGCTTCATGATGGTCTGAGGAAATATGATGACTTATAAGCATAATTATTTTTTTAAATGAGTTAATTACTCGTATGAAGAGACAACTAGCATATATTCAAAAGTATGTAATAAAGCTTGATATTTGTGCTTAAATTCTAATAAATATACTAATTACACTATTATTTTTTTAATTTTACAACTTTAGATTTGTTCTGCTTACATAATAAATCGCAGCTGCAGTTGATGGAAAAAGATAAGAAGTTTATCCAAGTAAAGGAAGTAATTAGAAAGAAGAGTACTAGATTGGCGAAATGGTTACCTAGACCGATTGTCAAGTACTTGGAGCGTACAATTCATGAGGATGAGATTAATGATATCATGTATCGATTTCAAGATCTTCAAGGGTTAGATTTTGTAGATGCTTTGATTGCTGATTTGGGTGTTGAGGTAGTTGTCGAAGGTGAGGAGAATATTCCATTATTAGATAGTGTTATTTTTGCTTCGAACCATCCTTTGGGAGGTCTCGATGGTATTGCATTTATGCAGGCTATAGGTCGATATCGTAAGGATGTAAAATTTATAGTGAATGACTTCTTGATGAATGTAGGGAATCTTGAGCCTTTATTCGTTGGTGTTAATAAAGTGGGTGGACAAAGTAAATCGGCGATTTCTGCTGTAGATGATGCTTACGCTGCAGATCATGCTTTGCTTGTTTTTCCGGCTGGTTTAGTGTCTCGTAAGATTGATGGAGATATAGTAGATTTAGAGTGGAAAAAAAGCTTTATTAGTAGAGCAAAAAGGTATAAAAAGGATATAGTACCTGTATTTATAGAGGGGAAGAACTCAAAGTTCTTTTATAATTTGTCTCGATGGAGATCTAAGCTTGGTATTAAGTTTAATATCGAGATGCTATTTTTGGTGGATGAGTTTTTCGCCCAACGTGGCCAGCGTGTTACTATACGTATTGGGGAGCGTATTCCTTATACGACATTTGATAAGTCGAAGAGTGAAAAACAGTGGGCTGCTGATGTAAAGCAGCTAGTATATGATTTGAAGAAGTAGAAAGGAATATATGGAAGAGATTATTGCTCCAGTTGATAGAGAACTCATCAAGTCAGAATTGACAAAAGATGCTTTCTTGAGGTATACAAATAACGGAAATAATGAGGTGTATCTGATAAATTATCATACAGCACCCCATATCATGCGCGAAATTGGGCGATTACGTGAGTTGACATTTCGTGGCGCTGGAGGTGGTACAGGTAAGTCTTTGGATATTGATGAGAACGACACATGTGAGCATAATTATGATCAATTAATAGCTTGGAATCCTGATGATGAGGAGATTATAGCAGGGTATAGGGTGATTCGATGCGCAGATGCTAAAGATTCTGCAGGTAAGTATCATTTATCTACTTTGCATTACTTTAGTTTTTCTAAAGAATTTGAGAAAGATTATTTACCCTATACTATTGAATTGGGGCGATCATGGGTGCAACCTAAATATCAACCATCAATAGATAATAGAAAAGGATTATTCTCTTTGGATAATCTTTGGGATGGATTAGGTGCGTTAGTTATTATTAATGCTGATATTAAATATTTGTTTGGTAAAGTAACGATGTATCCGCACTATAATGCGCAGGCTCGAGATTTACTGGTATATTTTATGGAGATTTATTTTCCGGATAAAAAGAATTTGGTGAGACCGTATTCAGAAATTAGCTTGGGTTATAAGACGGATATTACTCCATTCTTGGGAATATTCGATAACTTGTCTTATAAAGATGGTTATAAAGTACTGAATAAGTATGTAAGAGAATTGGGGGAAAATATTCCGCCTTTAATAAATACTTATATGAACTTGTCACCAAGTATGATGACTTTTGGTACGGCATTGAACGATGAATTTGGTGAAGTAGAAGAAACAGGAATACTGATTACTTTAGAAGATATCTATCCTGCTAAAAAGGAACGTCATCTTGGGACATTTGAACGCGATAGAATTCTTAAAAATAAAGGAAATATTTAGTTTTTCGAATAATAACAAGTTATATTCACAACAAAAAAGAGGAATAATTTCAATTAAATTATTCCTCTTTTTTTTATTACTTCTTACGGAGTATCATTTCAATGTGAGGTATATTGTCTTCTAAATAAGGTTCACTATTGATTTCGAATCCTAAATTTTGATAAAACGTTTGAAGATGTGCTTGTGCACTAATTTTAATATCTGCACTGGGATAATCATTCTCAAGTTTATCAATAGCTCTTTGCATTAACTGTGAACCTAGCTGATTTCCTCTGTGGTTTTTTGCCACTATGACCCTGCCTATTGATGCTTGGGTGTAGGCTATGGATGGCGGGATTAATCGGGCATAAGCAATTACTTCATTTTCGTCTATACCAAATAAATGGTAGGAATAGATGTCCTTGTCATCACACTCTGGATACAAACAATCCTGCTCAAGCATGAAAACATTTATTCTTAATTGTAGTATTTTGTATAGATGAAGATTGTTTAATTGTTCAAAGCTCTTTATTTGCCAGTGTATCATTTTTTTAAATTAAGCTAAAGAAGCTTTTACAACTTCAGAAACTGTCTTGCCATCAGCTTGTCCTGCTAGTTTTTGGTTTGCAAGTCCCATTACTTTACCCATGTCTTTCATACCTGTAGCACCTGTTTCGCTAATAATATCTTTGATAACAGCTTCCACTTCTTCTTTACTCAATTGTTTGGGTAAATATTCTTCTATTACTTGCTGTTCTTCAAGTTCTATTTGAAACAAATCATCTCTATTCTGTGATTTGTAAATTTCACCTGATTCTTTACGTTGTTTAACCAACTTCTGAAGAACTTTAATCTCCGCTTCTAAAGTCAATTCTTCTATACCAGCTTTCTCTGTTTTAGCTAGTAGAATAGCAGATTTGATTGCTCGTAAACCTCTCAAGCGTATACTATCTTTAGCAATCATTGCAGATTTGATATCTTGATTTATTTTTTGTTCTAATGACATGATTATTAGTTTTTTCTATTTACAATTGTCCCATTTGCTTGCGCTGTAGGCATTATTAATAAGTCGTTGATATTTACATGAGCAGGTCTAGAAAGTACGAAGCTAATTGTTTCAGCAATGTCATACCCACTCAGAGGAGTTAGTCCAGTGTAAACATTTTTAGCTTTTTCTTTATCTCCTTTGAACCTTACTTCTGAAAATTCTGTTTCGACCATACCAGGATTGATCGCCGTTACCTTAATACCATAAGGAAGTAGGTCAATACGCATGGCTTTATTTAGTGCATCTACCGCATGTTTGGTAGCGCAATAAACATTCCCGTTAGGGTATACTTCTTTGCCGGCTATAGACCCAATATTAATAATATGGGCTTGACTACTTTTTTTGAGCAAAGGGGTTACGATCTTCGTTACGTATAATAATCCTTTGATGTTGGTATCAATCATACGATCCCAATCTCCAAAATCCCCATCTTGAATGGCATCAAGTCCTTGGCTTAATCCAGCGTTATTGATTAAAACATCAATATTTTTCCATTCGTCTGGTAAGGAGGTTATGCTTTTTTCTACATCATCACTGTTTCGAACATCCAGAATAAAAGTATGAATCTGTAGTGTTGGTTGTAATTGCTCTAACTTAGTTTTTAGATTTTTTAATTTTTCTTCGCGTCTAGCGCATAATAAAAGACGATAATTACCTTCAATTGCTAATACTTCCGCACACGCAGCACCAATACCTGAACTTGCTCCTGTAATTAAGACTGTTCTCATTTTATATAAAAATTAATCAAGTACAAACCATTTATTGTACTCTTGGTTTGTTGGATGTAATAATATGTCTTAGTTATTATTTTGTAGCTTCATAAATAGTACAAAAACCAAATGTTTGAGGTCTTACTATAGTATTACTAAAACCTACCTTATCTGTAATAGCAGAGAAGCGTTTGCCATCTGGGAATTTGGCAACAGATTCGGGTAAATACGTATAAGCGCTAGAATCTTTTGAAATTAATTTTCCAAGTGCTGGTACTATTTTATGGAAATAAAAATTAAAAAGTTGTTTCACTGGAAAGACAGTCGGATTGGATAATTCCAGTATTATTGCTTTGCCTCCTGGTTTTAATACTCTATTAATTTCTGAAAGTCCTTTTTCAAGATTTTCGAAATTACGAACACCGAAAGCTACAGTGACAGCATCAAAAGAGTTATCTTCAAATTCTAATTTTTCGGAGTCCCCAAGTGTAACTTCAAATTGATTTTGTAAGCCTTTTTTTTCAATTTTCTCTTTTGCTACATCTAGCATCCCTTGTGAAATATCTACACCGATAATTTTTTTTGGATTAAGAATTTGAATAGATTCAATAGCAAAATCTCCAGTACCCGTTGCAACATCTAATATTTTTTGAGGTGCCAAAGGTAGTAAGGAACGAATAGCTTTTTTACGCCAAATTATATCAATTCGCATGGTCATCATGCGATTGAGTAAGTCATATTTCGGGGATATGTTGTTGAACATATCCGCTACTTGTTCTTTTTTGCCCCCTTCTTTGGACTTATATGGTTTTAACGTTGAAGCTTCATTTGACATAGAACAAAGATACTATAATATTTATGTACATAAAAAAGAAAAAAGGAAGAAAATATTGGTGTGTATTAGCATAAAGTATTGATAATGATATAGTAGTGATGTGATACTTGCTGAAGGCGTTGATAATAAATATAGTTATAGTTGTTAACAGTCAAATTAGTTATTAACATTATTTTAAACACTTGTTTATTAATTGTTTATATTTGTTATGAACATGTTATCAACAATTAGTGTTAATAATAAAGACTTGGTTAGTAGTAGAAAGGCTATGCTTGTTTCTACAACTTTGATGGACTGTGTAGAACTCAAATCGTTTGGAGCGAGTATTTTTTCTATTTTTGTTTATAATATAAATAAATCACTAAGATACTTCCTCTGATTTATTGGAATACAATACCGAGATAAGATATGGAACAAGACTTTTCAGGACATTCAGTCAATGTTGGGCGTGGCAACTTTAATAAAAAGCGAACTAGTTTGAATAACCTAGTAAGTGGTTTAGGTAAGTTACCCCCACAAGCGCTAGATTTAGAAGAAGCAGTTTTGGGAGCTCTGATGCTAGAGAAGAATGCTTTGAGTGAAGTCATAGATATTTTGAAACCAGAGTCATTTTATAAGGAGTCCCATCAGAAAATATTTGAGGCAATTTTTAGTTTGTTTCAAAAAACATCACCTATCGATATTCTTACTGTGACGGCGGAGCTACGTCAGATGGGGGCTTTGGAATTAGTGGGTGGAGCATATTATATTACTCAACTGACTGACAGGGTAGTGTCTGCAGCCAATATTGAATATCACGCCCGTATCATTTCTCAAAAGTACATACAACGAGAGCTGATAAAAGTATCTTCCGAAATCATTAATTCATCATATGATGAGACCAGTGATATCTTTGATTTATTAGATCATGCTGAAAAAAGTCTCTTTGATATCGCACAAAATAACCTTCGTCGTGATTCACGTAAGATGGATGATATCATGCGTGAGGCTATCAATAACTTAGAGATGTTGCGTGATAAAACAGATGGCTTGACTGGAGTTCCGTCGGGCTTGACGGCTTTGGATAGAATGACCTCAGGTTGGCAACCCTCTGATTTAGTAATCATTGCGGCTCGTCCTGCGATGGGAAAGACTGCATTTGTGTTATCTGTGGCTCGTAACGCTGCCGTAGATCATGATAAACCAGTGGCAGTATTCTCATTAGAGATGTCTTCAGTCCAATTGGTAAATCGTTTGATAGCTGGTGAGACAGAGATAGAGCAGGAGAAGCTTAAAAAAGGAAATTTGGCTGATCACGAATGGCAACAATTGCATTCGAGAATTGGTCGACTTACTTCTGCGCCTATTATTATTGATGATACGCCTGCGTTAAATGTGTTTGAGTTTAGGGCTAAATGTAGACGTCTTAAAGCACAACATGATATTCAGATGGTTATCGTCGATTACTTGCAATTAATGCATGGTAAATCAGAAGGTAATAAAGGTGGTGGAAATAGAGAGCAAGAGATTGGTGCTATATCCCGTGCTTTAAAATCTGTTGCTAAAGAATTAAATATTCCCGTTTTGGCTTTATCACAGTTGAGTCGTGCCGTAGAATCAAGACCGGGTAACAGTAAGCGTCCTATGTTGTCTGATTTACGTGAATCAGGATCTATTGAGCAAGATGCGGATATGGTACTATTCTTATATAGACCAGAATACTATGGACTTACGGAGGATGAAGAGGGCAGATCTACAGCAGGTGTTGGAGAGGTGATTATAGCAAAACATCGTAATGGAGAAACAGGTATTGTACCGCTTAAATTCATAGGTAAATACGTTAAGTTTGTTGACTTAGAAGATGATTTTTCAGGTATGGGTGGAGATTCTTTTAGTAGTGGTGGTGGAGATTCACCATTTGGAGGAGCCGCCATGATGCCATCTGCTTCGTTTGGAGATTTTTCGGCAGGTGGTGGAATCACAATGCCGTCAAGAATGAATGATATGCCAGATGACGCGCCATTTTAGAGAATAAGATAATATAGTTAAATAATTACTATTTAAATTTAAAAAGCCGTATTGCTGTAATAAATATAACAGCAATACGGCTCTTTAAATTGTTATTTATTCTTTTTAGTAATTGTTATAGTTCCTTTTTTACCTGGTGATCCTGAGTATATTTGACCTTGTGGCAAACCTCTCAAACCCGGGCCTGAAATTGCAATCCTAGAATATATATTAGTTACGTCAGATGTTGGAACTACATTTAATCCTCCTTCTGTATTTTCTATTCGTATATAATGTTTTTCTTTTTTATTTGTAGTCTGCGGCTCAAATCCTTCGCTAGTGTATGTAAGTGTGACATTGCCGCCATCTCCATTTGGAAAGGTTTTGGAACCATTCATGGCATTTTGACCAGTTGCAAAAATATAAAGTGATGATAATGCATCAAAATCTATATCAATATTAAAATTCGTCCCGTTGTTTTTAATACCTTGACCATAGAAGGCAACATCTTTACCGAGATAGGCTTGCTTGACGATGAGATTAACTTCTTTTTTACCAAAAAATTGTAGGGTAGACTTATCTTTCATTATTAAGGTATCTATAGTTAATGTAAGTATGGAGTCCCTGCCTTGAAAGGTTTTTTTTTGTTTTTTGTTTAATTCTAATTTACTTAAGTGAATGGTTTCTCCTTGTGTCTTCTCTTGTGCGAGAATAGATTCAGATGTGATTAATAATAAGAAACTTATTAAAAGTAAAACTAATTTTGTTTTCATTTTTTCTATCTTTTAAGGTTTAGCACAAGGATTATCCTGTGTGCATTCTAATTTTTTAGATATTGAACAATTAGCTTAGCCGTCTTCTCAGAAGCACCTGGTTTACCAAGTTTTTCTTCTAAAATATCATAGTTTTCCATGATACTATTTCTGTGAGAAGGCTCTGCAATAATTCTTCCTATTTCGTCTCTTATATTGGACGGATTACATTCATTTTGGATTAATTCAATTACTGATAAATATCCATTTATTAAATTGACTAGAGAGATGAATTTAACTTTTATTAATTTTCTGGCTAACCATATGGATATAGGATTTGCTTTGTATACAACTACTTGAGGCACTTTTAGTATTCCTGTTTCTAAAGTAGCTGTTCCGCTAGTAACTACTGCTGCATCGGCATTTTTTAATAAATCATACGTCTGATTGAAAATTACTGGAATAGTTAAATCGCCAAAATATTTCTTGTAGAAGGATACGTCAAAATTAGGTGCTCCTGCAATAACTAGTTGATGCTTCGGGAACGCATAATATAACTCCAGCATACTGGGTAGTATTTCTTGGATTTCCATTTTTCGACTACCTGGTAGCAAGGCGATTATCGGATCGTCGGACAAGTTGTTTTTTTGTTTAAAATCATCTTTAAACGAGTATTGAGAAATTGCGTCTAATAATGGGTTGCCTACATAATCTACTTTCATACCAAATTTTTGATAGAAATCGACTTCAAATGGTAGGATACAAAACATATGATCTACAATTTTTTTTATTTTATGAACTCTACTTTGGTTCCATGCCCATATTTTGGGTGAAATGTAATAACATGTTTTAATGTTATTTTGTTTTGCAAAGGTTGCAATCTTTAAATTAAAGCCTGGAAAATCTATTAGAATGACTGTATCTGGATGGAAAGATAAAAGATCTGTTTTTACTTTTTTTAAATTTTTAGAAATAGTACTCAGATTCTTAATTACCTCTACAAAACCCATAAAGGCCATTTCAGAGGTATGTATTAATGCTTTTTGATTGGCAGCCTCTTCCATTTGACTGCCACCGACAATTTTGAAAACCGCACTTGGGTCTTCCTTTTTTAGGGCTTTGATTAAATTGGCACCATGTAAGTCACCAGAGGTTTCTCCTGCTATAATATAGTATTTCATCAAGTCATTAATTAAAACCTAAATATAGGGATTCTTTGTAAGCAAGAATGAAAGTGTTGTCTAAATTCTATTCGTCTTTTATATTCCTAGTTCTACCTGAAACATGGCTCCCCAGGAACTTTTATTATTCAAATTGTTAAAATCCCCATTCTTAAAGGTATAATTGCCATTTAATTGAAATTTGAGGCGATGTGCTTTCATATACTTGGTCAATCCTAGTTCTATAATCTCTGTTTGATCTTCATATTTTGCAATTTCATTATCTGGTTGTACAAATGTATATCTACCTGCTATTTCATAACCATGGTTAAGAAGATAAGATGTCTGTTGATTGAGTCCCCATCCTTTATAAATGTATGTTTGCTTTGGAGAATCATCTGTGGTCATGTTAAAAGGTGTATCAGTTTTGTGAGCCATGTATTCAGCTTGATAAGCAAATCCTTGATACTTAAATATTGCATCCGCAAAAGTAGTAGCTAAATCAAAAGGATTAGCTACGTATTTACCAGTTTGACCGCCTCGTCTTATGGTATTTTTATTAAAACTATATCCACCACCTATAGAAATTTTTGGTGTAGACTCACGTTCTATATCGCCTTCAGAATAGTCACCTCCATTTTTAAATTGACCAAGAGGTAGAAATTCAATACGGCCAGTATACGCTAATCCATCATCTGTTGACTGAGCAGGTCTACCTTCTCCTGTAGAGATCGCAGCCTTGGCATTGAATGGCATATTACCAATTTTTTTACTTAAGTGAAAACCTAAACCAAAGTCTCTGTCTAAAGTGAAAATACTATTGACTAAAGAGCGGTCTGAAAATTGTAATTGTCCAGAGGAATTGACACGTTGACGATTTCCCGGTAATTTATTTTGCCCAAAAGAAATATAAAAATCATCTGTAAAGTTGTAAAACATTACCGCATCTCTTACTATATTGGCTATACCAGTATCGTCAAAATCTTGGTCACCTCTTGTAAAAGCTAATTGAACAGAATATGATATTTTGGGGCTATAGATATAACCATCCATACGCATACGTAATCGACGCACACGGGCGTCAAATTTTCCATTATCTTTACCATCCAAAACATTGGAGTAACCAACTCTATTTTGCATTCTAAATCTAAAGTTTGTATAGAACAAAGAATCTTTCGAGGTGTACTGAATACCTTTGAAATTAAGTATTGTCGCTCGGTCATCTCTTTCTTGAGCAATACTAGATAAAGGAATCAAAGTAATAATGCTGATACCCGTTAACAGGAAGGTATTAATGAATTTCATAAAATAATATATGCGTTGATTATATAAAAAATGAGAATCTTAAACTATCGTAGTGATAGTCTTAACATTATCTTTATACAAAGATAGTATTATGTTCGAAAGCTCAATTTTTGGTTAACGAATATAATGTATTTATAATAATTAATTAATAATTATTTAACATTGAAATAAGGCTCGAATATTTTAATAGAATCATAGCAATAAGACCATAGGATGTGGCCTTATTGCTATGATTAATCATTGTTTTTCGTATAATCACATCCACAGCCTTTTCCACATCCTGGTTTTTTACCTTTTGTAGGGAAAAACTTTTTAAAGATGAATAAAAATGAAGCAATAAAAATTACTGAAATGATGATATACTGTATAACTAATGACATAATAATTTTATTTTAAAAGTTGGTAGGCAATTAATGCGGTAAGATATGCGAGCCCTGTCATGAATCCTGTTTGTATTAATGTCCATTTCCATGATCCTGTTTCTTTTCTAACTATACCTATAGTAGCCATGCATTGCATAGCAAATGCATAAAATAATAATAACGATATACCAGTTGCAAAATTATAAGTTTGTACACCTGTGTTTCTATTTATTTCTGAACGCATTCTGTCTAATAGTGTTTTCTTTTGACCGTCATCTTCAATATCTATCTCATCACCCAGGGAATATACAACAGCAACGGTTCCAACAAATACTTCGCGCGCTGCGAAAGAAGCGAGTAACCCTATCCCAATTTTCCAATCATATCCTAAAGGTTTGATTGCTGGTTCTATGCCTCTACCTAAATAACCTAAATAAGAATATTCTGTCTTATATGCTACTGCTTCATCCGCAATTTGACTTTCGGTAAAATGTGGGTTCTCTTGTACAATATACTTTTCTGGGTTAGAAAACTTATCATTTGGTCCAAAATTACCGAGTACCCATAGAATAATAGATATTGCTAAGATTATTTGACCTGCTCCAATTAAAAAACCAGAAGATTTTTCAACAACAGTATTTAGAACATTTTTCCAGTCTGGCATTTTGTAAGTAGGTAACTCGAAAATTAAGAAGGTTTGCCTAACGGATTTGATAATTCTATTTAATAACAGCGCTGATAACAATGCCCCAATTATTCCTAATAAGTACATTCCGAAAAGGGTTATACCTTGTAGGTTGAAACCTAAGAATGACTCCTCAGGAATAACTAATGAGATAATCACTATGTATATGGGTAAACGGGCAGAACATGTCATGAATGGTGTCACTAACATCGTTAGTAATCGCTCTTTAGGATTTTCAATGTTTCTAGCTGACATTACCGCAGGAATCGCACACGCTACCCCCGAAATAAGAGGTATCACTGATTTTCCGTTAAGTCCAAATGGTTTTAACCAGCGATCCATAAGGAATACAGCACGGCTCATGTAACCTGTTTCTTCCATCAGTGATATAAAAAGAAATAAAATTATAATTTGAGGTAGAAAAATGACAATACCCCCAATACCAGCAATAATACCATTGACCATGAGGTCATTCAATGGTCCTTCTGGTAGCATAGTAGAGACGTATTCGCCAAAGGAAGCAAATGCCAAATCTACTCCATCCATTAGAGGGCCAGACCATGTATAAATTGCTTGAAAAATAAAGAATAATAATCCAAAGAAAATAATATATCCGAAGATAGGATGTAGGAGAATATTATCTATTTTCTCAGTCAAAGACAGTTTCTTGTTTTCTGATTTTTGAATAATTTCGCCTAGCTTTTGATTGATTATTTTATTACGTAAGATTGATTCTTCCTTTTGAAGTTCTTGAGCAGATATACCGTATTTATGGTGAAGCTTGGTTATCTCATGATGTGTCTGTTCACTCATGACTACAGCATCTTCTTGTGCTAGAGAGAACCAAGTTTTATACTCATTGTCTAAGGGAAAGAGTTTTTTTGCATCTTCTAATGCATTTTTATATTTAGCTGGTAATTCTAAACTGCCAAAATAAGGAGGAACTTGAAACTCAAAACTCTTGATTAGTTCTTTTATTCCTTTTCCAGTGCGGGCATCAGTAGTGATTACTTTAGTTTGTAAATAGGCTTCTAGTTTTTTGTAATCTACTTTTACACCTTTATCTTCAAGCTCATCTTCCATATTAATAACGAAAATAGCAGGTAGACCAAGCTCTCTTACTTGTTGATATATTACAATTCCTCTATTTAATGTATTAGGCTCAGATACAATTACAACTAAGTTTGGATAGTCTTCCAAATCTTTATTACTAAAAGTTTTGATTACGACTTCTTCATCTAATGAATTAGGAAAAAGAGTATATGTACCAGGTAAATCAATTATTCGATATTCATTCCCATTCTCCTTAATTGTTCCCTCCCTTTTTTCGACAGTAATACCTGGGTAATTTCCTACTTTTTGATTAAGTTTCGTAATGCGGTTAAACAAAGATGTTTTACCAACGTTAGGGTTCCCTAATAAGGCAATAGTTTTTTTCTTCATTATATTTTGTCCGTAAGGATAATAGATGCTTCTGTAACTCTAAGTGCAATTAATGTGTTGTTTTGAATAATATTTATACAGATTGGACCTTGTAAAGGTGCTTTGTGCATAATTTGAATCGTAGCCCCTGGTATGATGCCGAGTTCAAAAAACTTGGCAGGGAGATTATGATCAAAAGAAACTATTTTCGCTTTTTCGCCTTTTTTTAGTTTGTTTAAGGATATTCTATTTTGCATAATATCTGTTTGTGACACGCCAATATTTTTGAGGCATTAATTGCACCAAATATAACTAAAACATGCCGTTTTGAACTTCTAATTATGTCAAAGATATGTATTAATTTAGATTGATTATAAATACTCTTGTCTGCTATTACGTAACAAAGTAGTTATTTATAATAATTTCATTGATGTATTTTCTTATTGGATTACGCTAATTAACATATAAAAAAGAGTCCAATGAAACAATGGACTCTTTTTTATATGTTAATGTGTGTGTGTTTCATGACCTTCATGATGGTCGTGGCGTTCATCATGATTATGTCCTTCGTGACCTCCGTGACCTCCGTGATCGTGGTGATCGTGGTGATCGTGATGATCGTGTGTTTCATGATTATGCCCTTCGTGACTTCCATGATCATGCGTAGGGAATAAAAACGTTGTAAGGGAGATCGCTATTCCTAGAAATACGGCAGCCATTTTTTTCTTATTAAATGTATGATGATCAGCAGAGCCTGATTCGAAAAGTATTGTTGTCGATATATGTAAAAATATACCAATAACTACCGCCATCATTTTATCAAAGTATGGTGCTAATATACTTACTTCGCCTTGACTCAAAGCTTTACTTGTCATGAAACCAAGAGGAGTCATTGCTGCGAAAATTAATAACATCACTACTATTGACTTCTTTCTTAGGGAAGTGTTTAATAATAAGCTACCTAATGCAAATGCAGCTGGGATATGGTGTATAGCTATACCAAATACCAGTTGGGTTTGTGGCCCAGATACTAAAGGCATACCTTCAAGAAAAGCATGTAAACATAAGCTAATCATAATTCCGATTGGAAAGCCTGCATTATCCTCTTGATGAATATGCCCATGTTCAATACCTTGAGAAAATTGTTCTAATAGTAATTGAAAAATAAATCCACCTAGAATGTAAAGTCCTATAACTTCTGGACTGGTATTGCCACCATCATGATAAACATGTGGAATAAGATGTAATACTGTGATAGAAAATAAATATGCACCACTGAAGGATAGTATTAATTTTAAGAACGTTGCATTATTTCTTTTAATAAAGAAGACTGAAAGCCCACTAATAAATGCTGAGAAAAATAATACAGCTGTAATTAGAATTGGAGTCATTATAATAAATATTATATTAAAGTTTTAGTTTCAAAAAATGAGGGGACAAATCTTCTAAACAAATTTCCATTAATGAAACCTATTAAAGAACCTAATATGGCGCCACATAATATGTCAAATGGGTAATGAACGCCGACATATATCTGCGAAATAGAAATTATAAATGCCCAAGAAAGAGCTAAATATAGAACTGGTTTCCATTTTCTATAAAATAAAATAATAAGAAAAACAGCCATTGCAAAGTGGTTAGTTGCATGCGAACTAGTGAAACTAAAACCAGAACCACATCTAACACGTATATTGACATCTTGCTTAAACTCAATATCATTACAAGGTCTTATCCTCTTAACATTTTTCTTAATCAAATGCGAAGATACACCATCGCTAACACCAAAGTTCAACAAAATACAAGCTACAATGAGTATACCTGTTTTGCCATAATGTTTGATTAAAAAAATGATCAGAAATAAATATAAGGGCGCCCAAGTGAATGGGTTTCTTAAAATTGGAAGCAACCAATCAAAAAAAGGATTACTTAATCCCTGATTTATAGCAATAAATATTTCTTTATCGATTTGAATAATGTGTTCTAGCATAAAATATTTTTTTGTATTTGATGGTTACTATTATTGTAAAAAATTAAAAATAATAAAAGTTATCAATTTCAAAATACACAATGTTGCAACAAAGGTAGTTTTTTTATTTTTATTAATGCATAATTAACTTGAAATTGTTTATTAATACCTTATTTTTATAGCTTCATTAATTAATCAATAATATGACTTTAATAAAATCAATTTCAGGTATCCGTGGTACTATTGGCGGTCGTGCTGGAGAAGGATTGACACCTATTGATATTGTAAAATTTACAGCTGCATTTGGTAAAATATTAATGCAGAAGACAGGTAATAAAAAGATAGTAGTTGGCCGTGATGCTCGCGAGTCTGGAGAAATGGTCAATAATTTGGTAATAGGTACATTACAAAGTATTGGTGCAGAGGTCGTTGATTTGGGATTGTCTACTACTCCTACAGTAGAAATCGCTGTTCCCTTAGAAAAAGCGGCTGGTGGTATTATATTAACTGCTTCTCATAATCCAGGACAATGGAATGCCTTGAAATTATTGAATGACAAAGGTGAATTTATTTCTGATACCGAAGGTAAAGGTGTACTCACATTAGGCGAAAGTTTAGATTTTGATTTTGCTGAGGTTCAAGATTTGGGAACGATTAAGCAGGATGCTACGTATTTACAAAAACATATTGATGCGGTGTTGGCATTAGAATTTGTTGATGTAGAAGCTATCAAGCAAGCAAACTTTAAAGTTGCAGTGGATGCCGTAAATAGTACAGGAGGTATTTTTATACCTGCTCTTTTACAAGCCTTAGGTGTAGAGACTATTTATAAAATTCATTGTGAACCCAATGGAAAGTTTCCACATAATCCAGAACCATTAAAAGAGCATTTAACCGATCTTTCAGCAGCTGTTCTTGAAAATGGTGCAGACTTAGGAATAGCTGTTGATCCAGATGTTGATCGTTTGGTATTTATGATGGAGGATGGTGAGTTGTTTGGTGAAGAATATACATTGGTTGCTGTTGCAGACTATATTTTATCTCAACAGAAAGGAAATACGGTTTCTAATTTATCTTCTACAAGGGCATTACGTGACATAACTCTTAAACACGGCGGAGAATATTATGCAGCTGCGGTTGGTGAAGTGAATGTAGTTACTAAAATGAAAGAGGTAGGTGCCGTTATTGGTGGAGAGGGTAATGGAGGTGTTATTTATCCTGCCTCACATTATGGCCGTGATGCATTGGTTGGTGTTGCCATTCTGTTGTCGCATTTAGCAAAACTAGGCAAAACAATGTCAGAATACCGTGCGGAATTACCTCAATATTATATGTCAAAAAACAAAATTACATTGACGCCAGATTTGGACATTGATGGACTATTAGTAGCTATGCAGCAAAAGTATGCGAATGAAAATTATTCTACAATCGATGGATTGAAAATTGATTTTGAAAATGAGTGGGTTCATTTACGAAAATCTAATACCGAGCCTATTATTCGTATTTATTCTGAAGGTCCTACACCAGAAGCGGCCGAAGCAATTGCACAAAAAATTATGAATGAAATGCAGAATATTATTGCAAAGTAGTTTTTTAATTATTATTGTTTAAATATATTAAGCCCGATGTTTTGAGAGAACAATCGGGCTTTTTCTATAACTAAACTAAACAATAAACGTTATTGACAATGTACGTTGTATTGAAGATCTTTGATACGTTTTTTGTTTCTACCATCTACTACAGAAGCTACAGCCCATATTGCGGCTGGTAACCAGCCTATCAATGTGATTTGTAATATCAGACAGAGAATACCTCTCCATAATTTCCCCCTTAAGAAGAAAGATAACCAAGGGAATAGAATAGCAATTAATATCATTTTTTATAACTTAATAAATATTAGTATTAATTATACTAACGGCGAGTTATTCTTTTCCTCATTTTCTTCTTGATCTTTTGGAAGATCATCCTTACGCTCTACAATAATTTTACACTCTGCTACTATAGCTGCTATCGCACCTACTGCAGCAAAAACAGGCGCAAGAAATAACCCAATAATACCAATCGAAACTGGGAAACTAATTATTTCTTTTTCATGTTTATCAGCGATTGTGATTTTAGTAACATTAGTTTCATTGAATAATTCTTTTACTTTTTTTAGTAAATTCTCTCCTGAGATGTTGTATGTTTCTTTGTATGCCATGATTTGCAAAGTTTTATTGACTTATTTAATTAATGTACAACAAAAATAAACAGTTATTATAGTTTATCGTATTGTCTTTAGGTTAGTATACAAAGAGAATCGGTAAAACTATCTTTTTTATCGGTAAAATATATTAACGAAGTAAGTTTATTAATTAGTATATCGTAAAGTATTAATTTACATACTAAGATATGATTTTTTTAAAATAAA
>CANRHE010000031.1 GCA_947630335.1 uncultured Sphingobacterium sp. | reverse complement strand
TTCAGCTGTACTAAATGTAGAATCAACCGTATATATTTTTGCATTATAAACAATTAGGTCAACCTCTTTATTTGTAGTACATCTTAAGAATAAAGCAATAATTGCTATTATATATAATATTTTTTTCATATATCTTTTTTTGGTATGCAGTTATTTATC
This sequence comes from uncultured Sphingobacterium sp., assembly GCA_947630335.1. Taxonomy (GTDB): domain Bacteria; phylum Bacteroidota; class Bacteroidia; order Sphingobacteriales; family Sphingobacteriaceae; genus Sphingobacterium. The sequence goes on along the minus strand of CANRHE010000031.1, from coordinate 20,165 downwards.
ATAAAAATAATTAATAAAGCAGAAAAAATAATTTTATTTTAGAAAAGTTCTTTTAATTCTTTTAAATCAGTTATCATATTTACCACGTCATTAGGTTTTTGTGTGCCAATGGTATTAAAATATATAGCTTCCATCCCCATGTTTTGAGCTCCTCTTATATCAGCATCAATGTTATCACCGATCATTATGGATTCTTCTTTGGTGGCATTACTATTATTTAAAGCAAATTGGAATATTCTCGGATCCGGCTTATTTACGCCAAAAACTTCTGAAATGACTACTGTTTTAAAATAAGGCGTTAGGTTACTATGTTTTAACTTACTTTGACAAGCTTCTTTAAAACCATTTGAAATAAGATGTAGATTGTATTTGTTTTTAAGATATTTCAGTGTTTCTATAGCATTCGGAAACAGATTGGTCTTTGTTGGACAAATTTTTAAATACTCTTCTTCAAAAGATACTGGGAATAATATAGGGTCAACACCTAGTTCTGTGAATGTATCTGCAAAACGCATTTTTCGAAGGGTAGGTTTGTCAATTTTACCATGATGATATAAATTCCATACACGATGATTATTGGTAGTATAAGTTTCAATAAATTTGTCAGCAGACTCATTATTGAATAGTTTATTGAAATTGAATTTGTAGTAAAGTTCGTGAAGGGTTTCTTCAGCATTTTTATCAAAGTCCCAAATGGTGTGATCTAGGTCAAAAAATATATCTTTTTTGTGCGTAAACATTTACAAATATACTGAAGCGATTTTGTGTTTGTCCGTTAGATTTTCCTATTTATGTCATAAAATCCTAGGTATTTTTTTAAGCTCATGTATTTGAGTATTTTTGTTTAAATAGATTCTATGAAGAAGTCCTTTTTTTGGTTTTACTTACTTGTTATTTATGCCTTATGTCAACTAATAGGATGGGGGTATATATTTATTAAATATGTCCCGGATAGAAAAGGGATGGTGATCGGTGAAGGGATGATCTTTTTGGTGATCTTTGTTCTTGCTGTTATTCGTCTCAAAAAGCATTTTTTACAAGAACGACGTTATGCACATCAACAGCAAAATTTTCTTCTAGCTGTAACACATGAACTCAAGTCCCCCTTAGCTTCCGTTAAATTATATTTGCAGACTATATTGAAAAGGGATTTAAATAGAGAGCAACAGAAAGCTTTTTTGAGTAATTCTTTGAAAGATATTGAGCGTTTAGATTATTTAGTTGAAAATGTTTTATTAGCTACAAAGTTAGAAGGCCGTAGTTTTAATCTTCCTAAAGAGGATTTTGACTTTTCAGCATTAATTGATGAGATACTTGATCGATTACAAAAAAACTCTTGTAAAACCGAGATATTAAAACCTAACATCGAGCAAGGTATTATTCTTCATGCGGATAAATTTGCTATCACGAATGTGGTGACTAATTTAGTCGAGAATGCTATTAAATATTCACCTCCATGCGCTCATGTGGAGGTTAATTTATATCGTAAAGGCAAGGATTTAATTTTTAAAGTTTCCGATCGCGGTATTGGAATACCTGATGAAGAAAAAAGACTTATTTTCAATAAGTTTTACCGTATGGGTAATGAGTCAACTCGCAAAACCAAAGGAACTGGTTTGGGGTTATATATAGTAAAATCAGTTTTACAAAAACATGATGCGACCATTCGTGTATTAAATAATGACCCGGTTGGAAGTATCTTCGAAGTAACATTTCAAAATTATGCAAGCTAAACAAAGAATACTTTTAGTGGAAGATGAGGAGCACTTATTAGAAGCTATCAAACTTAATCTAGAGTTAGAAGGTTACCGTGTTACTACAGCTACAGACGGTAAAAAGGCATTAAAAATATTTAAAGAGGAACGTTTTAATTTAGTTATTTTAGACGTTATGATTCCTGAAATTGATGGTTTTCAAGTTGCTGAGACTATTCGATTGCAAAATACAGAGGTGCCTATCATGTTTTTGACAGCAAAGAACAGTAGTGAAGATCGTGTTACAGGGTTAAAAAAAGGAGCAGATGATTATCTTGTTAAGCCTTTTAATTTGGAGGAATTGATATTACGTGTAGGTAATCTTATTCGCCGTGGTATGAAAGGCGATGATCTAAAAGAGCTTAACTCGTATATTATAGGAGATAAGACTATTTACTTTAATTCCTACGAATTGCATTTGGCTGATGGATCAGTTACCTCTTTGACTAAAAAGGAGACAATGCTTCTAAAGCTATTAATTGAAAGAAGAAATGAAGCTGTTTCGCGAGAGCAGATATTAGAAACTGTATGGAATTATGATGTTTATCCGTCAACACGAACGATTGATAACTTTATTTTAACATTCCGTAAGTATTTTGAACCGGATCAAAAGAATCCAATTTACTTTCATTCGATCAGAGGGGTTGGTTATAAGTTTACAGATAATTCTGACGAAGCAGGTAATTAATTTAATTGATGAATACACGAAGACGGTTTATAATTATTGCGCTATCTTTAATAGTCATGGCGTATTGTCTAGTCGCAGGCTATTATAATTTGATGATATATGTAGCAGGGTTGGCTGGATATTTTGTTTGGAGTCAATACCGTGAAGGTACTGTATATCTTGCTACGCAAGCATTTCATAAACAAGATTACGCAAAGACAAAAGAATTATTGAGTGAGATAAAAAATCCCGATCATCTTCGAAAAGGAAGACGTAATTTTTACGAATTTATGCAAGGTAATATAGCTTTAAAAGAGAATAGGATTGATGAAGCCGAGGTACATTTTCAATTAGCATCTCGTTTACCGTGGAAAAAAGATTATGAAAAGGCTATGGTATTGATTAATCTTGCTAATATTAATTTGCGTAAGAAAGCGTATGATAGAGTTAATGCTTATGTTGAAGTAGCTGAGAAATTAAAATTGACAGAGCGTCAAAAGGATATCTTAGAAAAGATAAAGTTTGAGAATAAAAAATTTAATTAAGACATAGTGAGTACAATTTTACAAAATGATTTGTTTATTAAAGCTGCTTCGTCGCAGTTAACGGAGAGACCTCCAGTATGGTTTATGCGTCAAGCAGGAAGATTCATGCCTGAGTATTGGGAGATTAAAAATAAGTACTCCTTCTTGGAAATGTGTAAAACTCCAGAAATCGCTGCCGACGTTACGATGTTACCTGTTAATTTACTGGGTATTGATGCTGCTATTCTATTTTCAGATATCCTTGTGACAGCTGAAGCTATGGGGGGAGATCTTTCTTTTGAGCAGGGAGTTGGTCCTCGTTTTTCAAATCCAGTGCGTAGTGTTGCAGATGCTCAAAAATTAGCTGGCGCAGAGTCTGTTGACAAATTACAGTATGTAGCAGAAGCGATTAAAGTTATTCAAGAACGTCTTAATGGTTCTATCCCTTTAATTGGGTTTGCAGGTGCACCATTTACTATTTTGAGTTATTTAGTAGAAGGTGGCTCTTCTAGAGATTTTAAGACAACTAAATTAATGCTTAATAATGAGCCTGAATTAGCTCATACAATATTACAGAAGATAGCAGATTTGACTATTGCGTATTTGAATATGCAGATTGACGCAGGAGTGAATGCCGTTCAATTATTTGATAGCTGGGCTAATGCTTTATCTTGGAATGATTACAAAGAGTTTGCTCATAAATATAATAAATATATTATTGACAACTTGAAGCGTACAGTTCCTGTTATTTCATTCGCAAAAGGTGCTTCTATTTTTGCACCCCTTATGGTTGAAACTAAACCTGATGTAATTTCTGTAGATTGGAATGCTGATCTTTTAAATGTAAAGAAGACATTGCCAGAAGGAATAGCTGTTCAAGGTAATTTGGATCCTTTTATAATGTATGCTGATAAGCATGTCATTAAAACTAAAATTCATGAATTATTTGAAAGAATGCGTGGTGAGAAAGGTTTTATTTGTAATCTAGGTCACGGAATTTCTCCAGATATGTCTTTTGATAAGGTTAAATTCGCTATTGATACTATTAAAGAGTTTAGATATTAAAGAGATATTATTATTTATTAAAAAAGGAGCAAACTATATTTGCTCCTTTTTTAATAAATAATTCATAATTGTATAAATATTGGATTAAATTTATTTTAATATTCTTCAGTATATTATGGTTTATTTGTACGCAAAAGCAATACATATCATATTTGTTGTATGTTGGATGGCAGGCTTGTTTTATATGCCACGTTTATTTATTTATCATACAGAAGCTAAAAGTAAAAGCTTAGAGGCTTATAGCGTGCTGCATGGGCAATTTTCAATAATGGAAAGCCGTCTGTGGTGGGTTATTACAACCCCTGCTATGGTAATAACTATTATTTCAGCGCTATTTATGTTACATTATAATCCAACCTTACTGAGTTTAGGCTGGATGCAATTGAAATTAGTTTTTGTGATGGGATTGGTTTTTTATCATTTTAAGACCCAGCAAATCATGGTAAAGCTGCGTAATGAAGAGTCTAGATGGACGTCCAATCAGTTACGTTTGTGGAATGAAGTGTCTACTATTTTATTATTTGCTATAGTATTTTTAGTAGTTTTAAAATCGACTTTGAATTGGATTTTTGGGGTAATAGGACTTTTAAGTCTTGCTGTAATCTTGATGATACTTATCAAAATATACAAAAGATATCGTAAATCAAAAGGAGAGCGTGTAGATTAATATTAAATAATTATAAATATGAAAAGAGCAGTATTATTAATAGCAGGGTTAATATTTTGTTTTTCGTGCTATGCACAAGATTATAAATGGGGCTTTGGTTTTTATGGTGAGTTTAAAGTAGCTGGAGTTACGGATAATAGTTTTGGCCTGCAGGCAATGTATGATTTAGATAGTCATAGCTCTTTACAAGGTCAAGTTTTTGGAAGAAAGAATTTTGTGGGTGTTGGAGTAGATTATTTGTATTCTTTATTTAATAAGAAAAAGAATAATTTCAATGTTTTTCTTGGAGCAGGTATTGAAGAGAACTTTTATTGGTCAACTGAAGACGATGGTATTTTGAAACCTGAGCGTAATGCGAATTATTTTAGTGGTGCAGGTCAATTAGGAGTCAGCTATGCATTTCCTGATGTAAGATTATCTTTATACTCTTCTTATAAAGCCAAATATGATACTAAGGCAGATAAAATCGAGCCTAATTATATTACAATCGGTGTTCGCTATCACCTTTGGTAAATAAAGTATTGAATTTTCTTTTAAATACACAGGGGATTACAATTGTAATCCTCTGTGTATATTATTATACCTTTTCATTGCTTGTCTTGCGTATAATATATTATATCTTTGCCGATTATTAATTTAAATAACAATTCCTTCTGATGAAAAATTACCAGATTAAGGCGAAAATACTTTTTTGTTTTACTTTGATTTTAATATCCTCTTGCATGAAGCCTAAAGACCTTTATAAGCCGCCTGTGGATATCAATGTTTCGGTAGAAAATGTGATTATGTCTAATTTGGCAGATAATCAATCCTTTTTTGTAACTTCTAACTTTGATTGGACTATAACGAGTTCCGATAAATTATGTGAGGTAAGTCCGTCTAATGGAGTGAAGAATGAAAAGAAGTTAGTCAAAGTGAGTGTCCGGCCAAATACTGGCTTAGATAGAGAGTTTTTTCTCACAATACTCTCAAATGATATCAAAAAAGTTGTATCCGTTAAGCAATTAGGTGTTAACTATGCGAAGACTGCATCTGATATAATTCTACAAAGTTTTGAAATTTTGCCTGAACATAACAATAGCATATATATTCCAATTTCATTTTTAGAGCATTCTGGTTCTCAAATTTCATTTAACGGTCGACAAATCGTAAAATACTATAAAGCAGACTTAACTAGTTTAGCTGCTTCTTGGACCTCAAATGCAGTAAAAGTAACTATTGATGGTTTGTTACAGCAAAGTTCAGTAACTGAGAATAACTTTGAAAAGGAGATTACTTTCAGGTTTTTTGCCGAAGATAACAGTTATAAGGATTTTAAAGTACAATTAACTAATCCTGAAGATACAAGATCTGGATTACCTCTATTGGTACTTTATACCGATGATAAAAAGGATATATCTAGTAAAGAGAATTGGACTAATGGTGTTTTTAAATTTGATGGTCAAGAAGTGGAAGGGTCAAAGTCTAGTCAAGGAATTGTAGAGATTAAAGGACGAGGAAATAGTACGTGGAATATGCCTAAAAAACCCTTTGCACTGAAGTTTAAAGATAAGTCTTCTGGAGCTCTTATGGGAATGAATGCACATAAAAGATGGGTCTTATTAGCTAACTATGCAGATAAAACGTCTTTACGTAATCGTTTAGCTTTTGAATTAGGTAAAAGAGTGGAACTAGCTTGGACACCAGATTCTCGATATGTGGAGGTAATATTGAATGGTAAATTTCTGGGTAATTATTTATTAACTGAACAGATAAAGATTGATGGAAATCGTGTTAATATTGAAGAGGTTAGTAATAAAGAAACTGATGTAACAAAAATATCCGGAGGATGGTTAATGGAGGTAGATCGCTATTATTCTAATGGTGAAACTCGTTATTTTAGACCCAACTCTTCCCAATTACCGATGATTGTAAAAGAGCCTGAAGATGCTAATACGCAACAAATGAGTTACATATCTGACTATTTTAATACTTTTGAAAAGTATATTTTCCCTAATTTACCTGCAGGACTTTCTTATCATCAGAATAATGCTCACTTAGCTAGTGCTCCTGATAGTTCGGCGTATGGAAAATATATTGATATTAATTCTTTTATTAATTATTGGATTGTTCAAGAGCTTACAGAGAATAGAGATGGTCGGTTACCTGGAAGTATATACATGTATAAGGGAGAAGGTAAAAAACTAAGTATTGGACCTTTATGGGATTTTGATCAAACCACATTTTTAGGATCAACTTCTTGGATGCATTACGACTATATACCTAGTGTGGTCGAATATGATAATTTAGAGTATAGAGCATTATATTATAATCAATTGTTTAAAGATCCAAAGTTTAAAGCAAAAGTCAAAGAAAGATGGAATAGTCTTTATAGTGTTTTTTTACAAGAAATTCCAACATTCATTGATAAAGAATATAGTAGAATTGCGAAGTCATTAGATTTAAATTGGATTGATATTGGTGAAAATGCAAATCAAGGTGTATGGGAACTAACACCCGATGAAATTATTAGCGGGGGAAGGAATCATGATAAAAACCTAAGAAGTGGAGAGGCTGTGAATAGATTGAAAAGTAATTATATTAAGCGTGTTAACTGGATGAATAGCCGCATTAGTAGTTGGTAATAATAAAAATGCTGTCCTGTATGGACAGCATTTTTTGTTATCTTCCAAAACATAAATATTTTATCTCCATATATTCATCAAGTCCATATTTGGATCCTTCACGTCCAAGGCCAGATTGTTTTACTCCTCCAAAAGGGGCAGAAGCATTTGAAATTAATCCTGTATTAATACCTATCATACCTGATTCTAAAGATTCAGCTACCCGCATACACCTTTTAATGTTTTCACTATAGAAGTATGCAGCTAGCCCGAATGGCGTTTCATTAGCGAGTTTAAGCACTTCTTGTTCAGTTTTAAATTTAAAAATTGCACAAATTGGACCAAAAGTTTCTTCGGTGCTTACTAGACTGCTTTTCAGCATATTAGATAATACTGTTGGTTCAAAGAAATTACCGTGAATAACTTTCCCACCGGTTTGAATAATAGCACCTTTTTGTATAGCATCTTCCACATGGTGTTGCACTTTTTGAATCGCCTTTTGATTAATTAAAGGCCCCACTTGGCTTCCTGGTTCAAAACCATCCGCTACTTTTAATTTTTGAACAGCTTCTGTCAGTTTATCCACAAATTGTTGATAAATTGACTCTTGTACGTAAAAACGGTTTATGGATACACAGGTTTGGCCAGAATTTCTAAATTTACCTGCTATAGCTCCAAGAACTGCATTATCAATGTCAGCATCTTCAAAGACTATGAATGGCGCATTTCCTCCTAATTCGAGAGATATTCGTTTAATGGTTGAAGTTGCATATTTCATTAAAGAAGCACCTACCTCGGTAGATCCTGTAAATGTAATTTTTCGAACTAATGGGTTTGTTGCTAATTCTTCCCCTATACTTAAGCTTTCTTTTGAAGTAATAACGGAGAAAACTCCTTTGGGAACACCAGCTAATTCAGTTAGTTTTGCTAATGCTATTGCAGTAAATGGAGTTTGAGAGGCGGGTTTTAATACCACTGTACAACCAGCAACTAAAGCAGGTGCAAGTTTTCTTGTTATCATAGCAAGGGGGAAGTTCCATGGTGTAATAGCCCCTACGACACCTAGTCCTTGTTTTATGGTGACTAAAGAAGTATTGTTGTTCAATGAGGGAATAGTTTCACCATAACTACGTTTGCCTTCTTCTGCAAACCATTCCACAAATGAATTAGCATAGGCTACTTCTCCTAATGACTCTTGAAGAGGTTTTCCACTTTCTAATGTCATTATTTCTGCTAAGTTTTCTTTATTGGAATGGATGAGTTCAAATAGCTTTTTTGTAATCGTTACTCTCATGTCCAAAGGTACCTCTCTCCATGTTTTCCATGCTTTATCTGCAGCATCTATGGCCTCTTTACAATCTAACTTTGTTAAGTTAGGTAGGGAACCAATAACTTTGTTATTTGATGGGTTGATAACCTCAAATGTATTTGAATGCGTTATAAATCGCCCATTTAAATAGGCTTTTTCTATAAATAATGGATTGTTCATTGCTATTATATTTTATATCCGATAGAATTATAACAATCTAAATAAGATGTAGTTTGCATATCCTTATAAACAAAGAAAGAGGGATATCCCTCTTTCTTTGTTTATAAGTTTTTCATAATCGTATGACCCATACGATCTCTTTTTGTTTTTAGATATTCTTCGTTGTAAGGATTAGCTTGAATTTCAATAGGAACATTTTCTACCACTTCCAAACCGTATCCGACTAGACCAGCACGTTTAGTTGGGTTATTAGACATAAGACGCATTTTGGTCACACCCATATAACGTAAGATTTGGGCACCTACACCATAATCACGTAGGTCAGCTTTGAAACCTAGTTGAATATTAGCATCAACCGTGTCTACACCATTCTCTTGGAGGTTATAGGCATGTAGTTTGTTTATAAGGCCAATTCCGCGTCCTTCTTGATTCATATATACAATTGCGCCTTTTCCTTCCTTTTGAATCATTTCCATAGCTTTGTGTAACTGTGGTCCACAATCGCAACGACATGATCCAAAAATATCTCCTGTTACACATGAACTATGTACACGTACTAGAATCGGTTCCTCTTCGGTCCATTCCCCCTTATAAATTACTAAATGTTGTTCACCAGTATTTTTTTGAGTAAATGCTTTCATTTGGAAATCACCATATTCTGTCGGCATGTGTACTGCTACCTCCTCTTGAATAAGAGAGTCGTTTTTCAATCTGTATTCAATTAAATCTTCTATACTGATTATTTTTAAATCAAAACGCTTAGCCACCTCCATCAAATCAGGCAGACGAGCCATTTCGCCATCCTCTTTAAGAATTTCAACCAATACGCCAGCAGGTTCGAAACCAGCTAGACGAGCAAGATCTACAGTAGCCTCTGTATGACCGGTTCTGCGTAGGACACCACCATCCATTGCTATAAGTGGAAAAATATGACCGGGACGCCCTAATTCTTTAGGGTCGATGTTTGGATCAATTAATGCTTTGATTGTCTTTGAACGGTCAGATGCAGAAATACCTGTTGTACATCCATATCCTTGCAAATCAACAGAAACGGTGAAATTAGTTTCGTATATAGCTGTATTTTGACCAACCATAGGGTGTAAATCTAACTCTTCACAACGTTCTCTAGTTAATGGTGCACATACCAAACCGCGGCCATGCGTAGCCATAAAATTAATTACTTCAGGAGTAGCGTTTCTGGCTGCGGTCACAAAGTCGCCTTCGTTTTCCCTATCTTCATCATCTACTACAATGATTACTTTTCCTGCTTTAATATCTTCAATCGCTTCTTCTATCGTGTTAAGTGTGATATCCATTGAAATGTTATTTGCTTTGTGGTACAAAGATACCTTAGTTTTTGATTTAATATATAATTATGAGGTCAAATTGCTTTACAAAACCTCTTTGTGTTTTTTGTTGAATTTAGACTTCAACCAATTTAAAATATACTGAACTTTTAGCTTGTATTGTCCAGCATCAAATAATGTTGAATCTGTCGTAGATTTGTACGTTAAGAAAGCTGCTAAAGGAGTTAAGACTATAATTGCCATCCACATTCCCCAAAATGGTGTTATTGAACCTTCTTTAGCTGATTTTTCGGCAACTGTAGAGATGATATGATAGATTAAAAAGAAAATAATCGACATAACCACTGGTGCTCCTAGGCCTCCTTTTCTTACGATTGCGCCAAGCGGAGCCCCCACTGCAAATAATAATAAACATGAAATAGCTAAGGTGAATTTTCTATGCCATTCTATATCATATCGTATATCTTTTTCAACTAAAGCTTGGTACTCACCATTCCTGTAGTAACCCATATCTTTAAATTGTTGTATTTGCCCCAATGCAGAACTCACAATAGATCGCTTTGTTTGTTGAGGAAGATTACTTAATATAGGACCGTTAAATTCTACTTTTGCTGTATCTAATGCTTGACTTTTATAGTATGGTGCAAAGAACAAATTATTAACTTTCATTTCCCTTGCAGATAACGTCTGAATACTATCAATCGCCATTTTGTTAGTGTCTGATTTTAGCTTCAACTGCCTCAAATTAAGCATCTGATGATGTTGTTTGAATAGATTCTCATCTGTACGAACTAAATCAAAACCAGACATATCAAACTTTTGCTCTGTTTCCTTAAAATAAAATCGAGTGAATTGTTGACGTTCGTCATACACTTTTTGATTCTGCGTTCTAGAGTCTTCATAGCGAACTCCATCAACTAATTTTAGAATCATATACTTTTGATCTCTCGAGTTATATACATATCCCATTTTAGCTACTAGAACATTACTAGCAGCTCTACCAGAGCTAGGGCTATTTTCATAAATAATCAAGTCATGAAGTATGGTTCCATCCTTACTTTTTCCTTTTGCGCGAATGGTATACCCTTGTATAGCATCATTAAAAATACCTGGCTTAATAAGAAAATCAGCTTTCTTATTACGTACATCCCAAAGTAAGGAACCCATTTTTAAATTTACTACAGGCAATATATAGTCTGAAAAAAAGAATGAAGCGGCTGCAAATAAAGCGACAAGTACAAAAAGAGGTTGCATTGCCTTACGTAATGATATCCCTGCTGCTTTAATCGCAACAAGTTCATAGCTTTCTCCAAGATTGCCAAATGTCATTATTGAAGACAAAAGCATAGAAAGGGGGAGGGCCATCGATAACTGAACTGCACATTGGTAGCCAATTAGTTCCATGATCACATGCCACTCAAAGCCTTTTCCAATTAAATCGTCGATGTATTTAAATAAAAAAAGCATTAAAAGCACAAACATCACTATACAGAAAGTAACAATGAATGGCTTTATAAATGCTTGAAGTATTAGTAAGTGTACCTTTTTCATGTATCTTTATTACCTTCCTTATTTTTGATAACTAGCGGAAGGTACTTGGACAAAGATAATTATTTTTAGGCACCAATAACACTTTGAAGATAGCTTATTGAATTATCCCAAATTTTTTTTCGATCTTCTACATTTTCTTCTTTACAATAATCTGTTATTGCTAATGAGACATCATTTGTTAACTCATGTTGGACAATTTCCATTTCAAAGAAGTTTGGTTCGTCATCGATCCATTTGAAACGTACAAGTTTGTTTTCTTTTGAAATAGCTAGCCTAGCTCGGTTGGTCTCATCGTCCCATACAAATTCATAAATACCGTCGTGATAAACAACATCATCCGCAAACCATTGGGCAAGTTCATTAGGCTCCAATAAATAGGGGTATAAAATTCTCGGAGAAGAGTTAATTAGGTATTCAAGCGTAATTTTTGTTTTCTCTGCCATAAAGATTAATATTTAAGTCTAATATGATTATGCACTCTTGTTTTGTAATAATACACTTTTTTGTGTTAAAACAATAGGGCTTAAAATAATATTTATTCACAATGCATTTTTTGTTAACAAGCTATGCTTTTCATTTTGAGTTATTTGTGCCTTTAATCCGATATAACTTGTTTTTTTTATCCTTAAAAAGTAAAAAAATGTTTTGTATTCTAATCCTTATTCCTATATTTGCATCATCAAAACGGCGGGGTAGCTCAGATGGTTAGAGCGCAGGATTCATAACCCTGAGGTCGGCAGTTCGATCCTGCTCCCCGCTACTGGATAAAGCTTCAAGGAAACTTGAAGCTTTTTTGCGTTTATGGCCTTTTGAACATGATTTTCCACATAATGTTAATAAAGTTTGTGGAAAATGAAAACTGCTTTATTTTGTACTGAAATTCTTTGCGAGCCACCAGCGAGTCAGAATTTATAATAATGCATACTGAACCAAGGATTGTAATTATTTCATATTATCATCCCGTAATCACTAGTATATTCAAGATGCTATGAGCTTTTAACTAAATTATGGAAGTTTATAGATCATTGCTCCGGGTTATATAGGTTTTCCACATTATGTTGGTAACTGTGTTTGTAATGTTGTTATTTATATGTTGATAACTGTGTTGATAAGTGTTTACATGTGTGAATAAGTATTAAATATTCTTATTGAAATTTATATCATTATATCATTGTATGTTTCTGGTTATATGGGTGATAAGATTAATTCGCATATGCTAATATTGTAAAAAAATGCTCCTGCTGTTATTAACATAGGATTTTGAATAAAAATATTGGATAATTGTTAGTGTTATTTTGAATTTTCCACTTTAACTCTATATCATGCGATAGATTTACCTCATAGATATTTTTAGAGTATGGGTTTTATCTTAGCATTATAGTCATGAGGGTAATAATGGATATGATGATCCATAGAATTGTTCCTTGGATAATGGGGGGAATACCGACCGATTTGATCATTCTTGCCGACAGGCTTGTTCCGATAAGGAAGAGCATCAGGGTAAGTCCACCAACTGCTGCGTGGACTACATATGGGCTAATTACTCCAAATCAGATGCACATGAAATCAAATATGAAATTCAGAACTTATAAAACTAAAAACAGTAGCAACCCACTGGCTACTACTGTATAATTTTATGTATTTTTAATCACTGAAAACTTGTATCTATTTTTCAGGACTAGTCAACTTTTTAATTTTATTTTTTGTGTTTTTAGACCTTTACCTTTCACTTCTAGGGTGATATCTCCAGGTTTATCGGTCGATTGTATTAATACCACGAGTTTACCGTTGAAGGTTTTCATTTTAGGCTCTTGGAAGGATTCTAAACTCGCTGGATTACCATTTGCTACTGCTTTGAAGCTACCTTGGCCGCTAACACGGAATTGTAGTTCATGGTCCTCAGCAGGGGAGAAGTTACCATTTTTGTCTATCAAGCTTACCGTCACAAAGGAAATATCTTTACCGTCGGCTTGTAGGGTGTTACGGTCTGCTTCTAATTCAAGTCGAGTCGCCTTATCAGCAGTTTGAATACTTTTTTCAGCGGCGATATTACCAGCGTCATCGTAAGCCACTACTTTAACTATTCCAGGCTCATAAACCGTATTCATCCACATTAAGCGGTAGCGCTTTTGTCTTTCTAAGTTACCTAAAGATTCTTTATTACCCGAATTGTAAACATTGATAGTCGTGTCCTTACGCTGTATACCTTGGCTTTTACCATTGATGAACAATTCTGCAGCGGGGTAGTTGGTGTATACGAAAATAGGAGTCGTATCACGCTCCCGCCCTGGCCATGTCCAATGCGGCAGAATATGGAGGGTATTTTCAGCCTTATTCCAATGGCTACGGTACAAGTAATATCTGTCTTTAGGGATACCTGCCAAATCAACAATACCAAATAGAGAGCTATGACTCGGCCAATCCGTATAATAAGGTGTAGGTTCACCTAGGTAATCGAATCCTGTCCATACAAACTCGCCGATAGCATAAGGTAGGTCTTCGTGTTGTATAAAGTTGTCTTCAGGTAGGTCAGACCAAGAGCAATGCTCCACATCGTAACTCGAGGCTTGGTGGTCTGGGTACCGAGCCATGGATTTGCGTGTTACTGGAAATTTGTAGACTCCGCGTGAGCTTAGCGTAGAAGCTGTCTCTGTACCTAATATAATTTGTTGCTGTAACTTTTTATAAGCCTCTGGATATTTAAATGGTCTATAGTTAAAACCTGCTACATCCATAGTAGAAGCAAAGCTACTGTTTAATACCGCATCGGGATTGTCCATTCCTTGCGTAACTGGTCGTGAGGGATCCTCCCGGTGACAGATATCTTGTAAAAAACGAGCTACCTTAGAGCCACCTGCGGTATATTGCTCGGGAACTTCATTCCCAATACACCACATGATGATACTCGGGTTGTTTCGGTAATGGTGGATTAAGTTGACTAAATCTTTTTCGGCCCATTGGTCAAAATATAAATTATAACCATTTTTCATTTTTGGTACTTTCCACTCGTCAAAGCTTTCGACCATTAACATCATTCCCATTTCATCACATATTTTCACCAATTCGGGTGCAGGCATATTGTGAGATGTACGAATGGCATTCACGCCCATATCTTTCATGATACGTACTTGGCGACGTAAAGCAGCTTCATTGACAGCAGCACCAAGAGGACCTAGGTCATGGTGTATACATACCCCTTTGAAAACTGTTTTTTGACCATTCAGAAAAAATCCTTTGTCGGGAATGATTTCTAGAGAACGTACGCCGAAAGTCGTTTTGTAGCTGTCTACCAGTTTACCATCCTCATATAGATCACTCTTTAAGGTATATAAGTTTGGTATTTCGGTAGACCACAATTTGGGTTGTGGTAGATTGATTGATTGGTTCTTCTTGTTGATGTCGTACGGGCCAACCACTTCTTTGATTTGAGCTACTTCTTGTCCTTCTTTATTATAAATCGTTTGAACTAATGCAAATTGACTTTTGCTGTTTTTATCGATTTCTAAGGATGTTTTCACATTGACTTTTGCATATTCTGGAGTAATCGTCGGGGTAGTGACATAAGTACCCCAGTGTGCAATTTTATTTTTATTACTAATTGATAAGTGTACATTGCGGTATAATCCAGCACCAGGATACCAACGAGAGGATTCAGGTTGGTTCTCTAAACGTACGGCAATAGTGTTTTCTCCAGGTACTAGGAAATCGCTAACATCAAAATAAAAACTGTTGTACCCATTTGGCCATATTCCAACTTTTTGCCCATTGACATATACTTCCGCATTGCTCATCGCACCGTCAAATTGTAAAATACTCGTTTTATTTTTGATATCGTTACCAACATTTATAGCATTGCGGTACCAGCCCACACCGACAAAAGGTAACCCACCTGTACGGCCAGCATGCTCTAGAGCTTCTTTTTGTCCATCTTGGGCAATGGCCCCATATGCTGCTTGTCGTTATTGGCACTGAAAGGTCCGTAGATAGCCCAATCGTGAGGTACTTGTATGCTCTGCCAGCTAGCATCATCGAAGTTCTTTTGCGCGAAATCTTTACCATCTTCACGAGTGAATTTCCAACCGTGATCTAGCAGGATATCTTTCCGCGTTTGTGCTAGCACCAGTTCTAATTGGCTAGTCAATACTATAAACAGTATAAATAGAATTTTCAAACAGTAAATCTGCGCTATCTGTTTTTGTAGTGTCATTTTATATTAGATTTATGATATGAACGCTAAAGTACGCATTTATTATGTTTGACATATATGAGAATGTATAAAAAGTTTGTTGTATAAAAATTTGTGTATAATCTTAATTACGTTGATGATCAGTATAAAAATAAATATTATGTTTGACATGAATTAATTAATTCTGATCATTTTATATGTACAACCTAAATCTCATTACGAAAAATGACTAAATATTTCCTCTTATTATTACTTGCTTCAGCTTCATACAATAGTTTGCAAGGACAGAATTATGTATCTATCGATGCTACAGATCGCCCAGAAGATATTGTCCGGAAAGCCGCGTCGATAACTCCCACTGATCGACAACTCAATTGGCAAAAACTTGAGGTTACTGGTTTTCTGCATTTTGGCATTAATACCTTTACGGGGATGGAGTGGGGAGATGGAAAAGCCAGTCCACAACTCTTCAATCCGACTAACTTAGACACAGATCAATGGGTACGTATAGCTAAAGAGTCGGGTATCAACTTATTGATTTTGACGGCTAAACACCATGATGGTTTTTGTTTGTGGCCCACTAATACCACCGAATACTCTATCAAAAATTCTCCCTATAAAGCGGGTAAGGGAGATGTACTAAAAGATCTGGCCGCTTCTTGTAAGAAGTATGACATGAAAATTGGTGTTTATCTTTCACCTTGGGATAGAAATGCTTCTGTCTACGGCTCAGAGGCATACAACGAAATGTTTAGAAACCAACTGGCAGAAGTGCTGACTAATTACGGTCGTATTGATGAGGTGTGGTTTGATGGTGCCAATGGGGAAGGACCCAATGGTAAAAAACAAGAGTACGACTGGGCTTCCTATTATTCGTTGATTCGCAAACTTCAGCCAGAGGCTGTCATTGCTGTGATGGGACCAGATGTACGTTGGGTAGGTACAGAGACGGGGTATGGACGTGATATGGAGTGGTCTGTCGTGCCAGCTAATAACTTAGAGCAAAACAATATTGCGGCAGGATCACAGCAGCAGATGAATATCAAGCCTATGGGAGATATGCGCGAAAAAGATTTGGGAAGTCGTGATAAGATTATGAAAGCAAAAGGTTTGGTTTGGTATCCTGCAGAAACAGATGTTTCTATTCGTCCAGGCTGGTTTTATCACGCTCACGAGGATGCTAAAGTCAAAAGTCCTGAAAAACTATTGGATATCTATTTTAATTCTGTCGGTAAAAATGGAGTTTTGTTATTAAATATCCCACCTAATAAAGAAGGGTTAATTCATTCTTCGGATGAAAAAAGTCTGTTAGGATGGAAAGCGCTTCGTGACTCCATTTTCAGTCACAATCTATTGACTGCTAAAGGTGTTAAATTAGTGAAGTCTCCTGTACGCAAGTCGGTGAAAGAAGATAAAAACTTAATTTGGACAACTAAAAAAGAAGAGCAAGAACTCCAATTTGAATATGTATTTCCGAAGATAGAAAAGTTCAATGTTTTACAGCTTGGTGAATTCATCAAATGGGGGCAACGTGTAGAGAAGTTTGATATTGAAATTAAGAAAAATGGAGCTTGGGAGTCTATCGGGGACGCTACAACCGTCGGGTATAAACGTATAATAGTCCTGCCGACCGTAGAAGCAGAAGCGGTTCGTATACGGGTACTGGAGTCGCGTGTGAAACCGTTTATCGATAAGATTGGCTTATACTATTATAAAGATGCTCAAAAATTAGCAGGAGAATAGTCCAACCTGTTTATTATATTATTACTTTTTAAATTAAGGTATGCTCCACGTGAAATTTTTTTTGTGGAGCATACCACTTTTTAGTAGGATAGCCGTCTTAATATAAAGGCACTGATTTTCTAATTTTGCCGCTTTTAGACCTAATTGATGATCGTTGATTTATTTATTACATGAACCTAAATAGAATAATAAGCTGCACGTTTTTTTTATTGTGCGTTTTTTTTGTAGGTAGTGAAGCCTATGGACAAGCGTACGAGATTATTCCTAAACCCCAAACTCAAGAATGGGGCGACGGTGTATTAGTATTGAATAGAAATATTGATATTCAATATAAAGGAAAAAATGATACCATTAGTCGTAGTATCAAGCTATTCCAAGAACAGCTTCAGCAACTGGGGATACCGACAACCGTTAATAAAAAAGGAAAAGGAAGTATCGCGATTCGTATAACAGATGGAGCAACCCAGAATAAACCTTTGGAGGGCTATAATCTAACGGTAACGACTGATGGCATTCAGATCGCAGCGAATGATAATGCCGGGGTGTTCTATGGCCTACAAAGCTTGAGGCAGTTGTTGCCTCCTGTACGAAACAACGATGGGATAAGTTTGCGTACAGTAGTCATCGAAGATGCTCCAGCCATTCATTGGCGTGGTATGATGCTGGATGTATCGCGCCATTTTTATACAAAAGAATCCATACTGCATATTTTAGATCTGCTGGCACAATATAAAATGAATATTTTTTCATTGGCACTTGTGTGATAATGAAGGTTGGCGTATTGAAATCAAACAATATCCTAAACTGACCGAAGTAGCTGCTTGGCGTAACGAAGTGGTCGGAAGTAGGATGTACAGTAAGGATAGTAGTTCGATTGATTTGAATGATACCTACCGCTATGGTGGATATTATACACAAGAAGAAATACGAGAGGTCGTGAATTATGCTGCGCAGCGTAATATTATGGTGCTCCCTGAGATTGAACTTCCAGGCCATTCGGGAGCTGTTCTTGCCGCCTATCCGGAGCTCTCTTGTCGTGGTAATGTACAGCCTGTCCCGAACAAAACGATTGTCGGTGGATTGGTTGATCAGCAGTTGGTGAATATGGAGTTCTGCGCTGGCAAAGAGGAATCTTTTGTCTTTCTTGAGAATCTATTAGCGGAGGTAATGACGCTTTTCCCTTCGCCTTATATTCATATTGGCGGGGATGAGGTTGATAAGACGCATTGGAAGAATTGTGCTTTATGCCAAGAACGTAAGACAGAAATGAAGCTTAAAGATGAGGACGAACTGCAAAGTTACTTTGTAAAGCGTATCGAACGCTCTTTGAGTAAGCATGGTAAAAAGCTCATCGGATGGGACGAGATATTGGAAGGTGGACTGCCTGAAAGTAGCATCGTTATGTCTTGGCGTGGCGAAAAAGGCGGTATTAAAGCAGCGCAACTCGGGCATGAGGTGATTATGTCGCCGAGTGATCCACTCTATTTAAATCGTTACCAGGATAATCCGGAGACGGAGCCTTGGGCGGCTCGTTTTTCTATTAATACGCTTGATAGGGTATACGATTATTGGCCGTACAAAAATCTTGGCGGTGCCCAGTACAATAAATTTATTAAAGGTGTACAGTTTGCTATTTGGACCGAATTTGTGCCATCGGTAGAGCATCTGGAGTATATGCTGCTTCCGCGTATGCCTGCTCTAGCAGAAGCAATCTGGTCTGGTCCAGTCACAAAGGATTATACCGATTTTGTAAGGCGACTCCATAAGGGGCATTTTCAAGGTTGGCAACAAAAAGGAATCCGTTTTCATTCCAAAAAATTTAGACAGTAATCTCGAAAAAATAATAATGAATAATTCTTTAGAATATTGTATATTTATTATTCAATTACTAACCAAATAATGAGAACTATCATCCTATATACAGTCTTTTTTCTATCATTTCTTTATTCGAAAGCTCAAGAAGAAAAACAAGTATTGATTTTTAGTAAGACTACTGGCTTTCGGCATGCCAGCATACCCAAAGGTGTAGCTGTAGTTACAGATTTACTATTAAAGAATAATATTCGAAGCGTACATACCGAAGATGCAAGTTATTTCAATACGGATAGCTTAAGTTCTTTCGATGCGGTGCTTTTTTTGAGTACTACAGGTGATTTATTTGACGATAAGCAAAAGAAAGCTTTTCAAGAATTTATTCAAAGTGGTAAAGGTTTTGTCGGTATACATGCAGCTTCGGATACGGAATATAATTGGCCTTGGTACGGTGGTCTAGTTGGAGGTTATTTTAGTAGTCATCCAGCTGTACAAGAGGCTAAATTGGAGGTAACTAATAATGAACATCCTTCTACTCAGCATTTACAAAAGGTATGGTATCATAGAGATGAATGGTATGACTTTAAAGATGTCAAACCAGGATTGAATATTTTAATGACCTTAGACGAGTCTTCCTATGAAGGTGGTAAAATGGGGAAGTTTCACCCTATAGCTTGGTTTCATATGTATGATGGTGGTCGTTCATTTTATACAGGTTTAGGACATACAAATGAATCTTTTGATTCCGAGTTATTTCAAAAACATATATTGGGCGGTGTTGAATATGTGTTGGGAAT
>CANRHE010000030.1 GCA_947630335.1 uncultured Sphingobacterium sp. | reverse complement strand
TCTTTTAATATTAGATACAAAAATAGGGGTTGAAACTTAACTCTCCAATTATTAAAGATAATAGAAACTTTGCTATAATCTTTATCTTTTATCACAAAACATGTAGAACTGTTTGCCCTGTCTATTTTCTCCATTAATACTAATCCTAGTCAAACTGCTGAATTTTAGTTATATGTACATTTTTTATTTAAAAAGTATATATAATTTTCACTCTCGTTAAGTTCTGTAAGCCTAGTATCTATTATGTAAGGATATCGTATCGCTACTGATCCTAATATTCCACATATATGATCCAAACATCATACGTAGATTATTCGGACTTTACTCGGCTTGATCCGAATGAAGTCCGAATGAAGTCCGAGTAAAGTCCGAATGAAGTCCGTATAATAGTATAACTAGATTCGAAGTATTTACCTAGTAAATAATAAACTCTTACTCGTATTTTGTTAATTATACTAGTAGGTGTGGGATGATTAAAATCGAATATTGAAAAGGAGTAGGTCGTATTTTAAGATATGGATTACGTTTCTTCTAATTTTATCTTGATAAGAACCGAAACGTAATCCATAATTTCTGTGAAGTACAATGACTAGAGCTTCACGTTTTCTAATTATTGAGTATATACAACAATTAGGTTAAATATAATTTACTAGTCTTTTAAGTTGATGCTTAATGCTAGTTCTTTTAGCTGCTCTTGATCGATTGTTGCTGGAGCATCAATCATGACATCGCGGCCTGAGTTATTTTTTGGGAATGCAATAAAATCACGTATAGTCTCTTGGCCACCTAGTATAGCTACCAAACGGTCTAGACCAAAAGCTAATCCACCATGTGGAGGAGCGCCATATTGAAATGCATTCATTAAGAATCCAAACTGTTCTTGAGCTTGTTCTGGTGTGAATCCTAAGTGCTTGAACATTAAGGCTTGCATTTCCTTATCATGTATACGGATAGATCCGCCGCCAATTTCATTTCCATTCAGTACTAAGTCATACGCATTAGCTCTTACCTTTCCAGGGTCAGTATCTAAAAGATGCATATCTTCTGGTTTTGGTGATGTAAAAGGGTGGTGCATAGCATGGTATCTTTCGGATTCTTCGTCCCATTCTAATAATGGGAAGTCTACTACCCATAATGGAGCAAATTCATTTGGTTTGCGTAAGCCTAGACGATTTCCTAATTCCATACGTAAAGCGGATAGTTGTGTGCGAGTTTTATTTGCGGGTCCTGATAGAACTACTATTAAATCCCCTTCATTTGCACCTGTTACTTCTGCCCATTTTGCTAAATCCTCTTGATCATAAAACTTATCTACAGATGATTTGTATTGTCCATTAGGTTCACATTTTACATAAACCATACCTGTAGCACCTACTTGAGGGCGTTTTACCCATTCAATTAGTGCATCTATTTCTTTTCTCGTGTAATTGGCTGCTCCAGGTACTGCAATACCAACTACTAATTCTGCGGAATTAAATACCGTAAAATCTTTATGCTGTGTCACGGCATTCAATTCGCCGAATTTCATTCCGAAACGGATATCGGGTTTGTCATTTCCATACGTACGCATTGCTTCATCAAATGTCATACGAGGAAATTGTTCGATATCTATATTGTGGATTTCTTTAAGTAAATGACGTGTTAAGCCTTCGAATACATTTAAGATATCTTCTTGTTCAATAAAGGACATCTCACAGTCAATCTGTGTAAACTCAGGTTGACGGTCAGCACGTAAGTCCTCATCACGGAAACATTTAACAATCTGAAAATAGCGATCCATCCCTGCCACCATCAGCAATTGTTTGAATGTTTGTGGAGATTGCGGAAGGGCATAGAATTGGCCAGGATTCATACGTGAAGGTACCACAAAATCACGCGCTCCTTCAGGTGTTGATTTTATTAAATAAGGTGTTTCTACTTCGCAAAAGTCAAGATTTGAAAGGTAGTTTCTAACTTGTTGTGCTACTTTGTGACGAAATAGTAAACTGTTTTTTACAGGGTTACGGCGGATATCTAAGTATCTATATTTCATGCGTATATCCTCGCCTCCGTCAGTTTCGTCTTCTATAGTAAAAGGAGGTATTTGTGCTTCGTTAAGTATAGTAAGTTCGCTTACCAAGACTTCTATATCACCTGTAGGAATATTTGGGTTTTTGGACACTCTTTCAATGACCGTACCTTTTACTTGAATCACAAATTCACGGCCTAAGGATTTGGCGATCTCCATTACGGAAGTTTCGGTACGTGACTCATCAAATATAAGTTGAGTAATTCCGTAGCGATCACGTAAATCTACCCAAATCATAAAACCTTTATCACGTGTTTTTTGCACCCATCCGGCTAGGGTTACTTCTTTATTTATATCGGAGATTCTTAGCTCACCGTTTGTATTACTTCTGTACATAATTAAATATAATGCTGCGAATAATAAAAAATCAAATTGTTGAAAAGTATCAAATATTCCTTTTGATAAGTGTACTGCAAAATTATCGGATTCAGAGGAGAATAACGAATAGAAGTTTGATAATATTCCTGATTTTTACTTCCATAATCAAGCTCATGACCCGCCTTAAAATTTAATGCCAATACGCTAGTATTGTGTCTACCACTTTGTCCCACTATTTTATAAAAAAAGTATAAAAAGTTTATATTTTTTCTGTTTTTGAGTGTAATATTCAATAGGTTTTTTGGGTAATTGTCTTGTTTTTTAATAGGTTGAAATTCAAGATAATGGACTTTAATAAGTTAATAATCGCTGTTTTATTGTTCTTTTTTATGGCATTTCATGATGTGGAAAACTTTTTTGTGGGGAATTGTGGGGCATTGTGGGAGAAAGTGTATACTTTTACATAAGATTTTATTAGGAGTATAGGCTAATGAACTATTTGATCGGAGAATACGAATGCAAGCTAGACGCCAAAGGAAGAATGGTGGTCCCTGCTGCGCTCAAGCGTCAGTTGCCTGATGTAGAGCGTGATGGGCTAGTTGTGAATCGTGGATTCGATGGTAATTTGGTGATTTATACGCGTGCGGAGTGGAATAAAATTTTGGGTCAACTTTCTAGGTTGAATCAATTTCAGGCTAAGAATAGAGACTTTGTGCGCAAGTTTACCAGTGGTGCTACGGAGTTAATGTTGGATTCGGCGAGTCGGGTTTTATTACCAAAGTCCTTGTTGGACTATGCGAATGTCGGTTCTGAGTTGGTGTTGATTTGTAATTTAAGTAAAGTTGAATTGTGGTCAAAGGCGAAGTATGAGGAGAAGATGGCTTCTATTTCAGAAGAGGATTTCTCTGATTTGGCGGAGTCAGTGATGGGAGATTTTGATATGGAAGGAGGTTTTAATGTCTAATGAGAATGAACAAGTGTATCACGTACCAGTGATGCTGCAGGAATGTATTGATGCGTTAAATATAAACCCTAATGGTGTTTATGTTGACGTTACTTTTGGTGGTGGAGGTCATTCTCGAGAGATATTGAAGCATCTCGGTCCCAAAGGTAAGTTAATTGCTTTTGATCAAGATCCAGATGCGTTGGATAATCGTATTGATGATTCACGCTTTATTTTGGTACATCAAAATTTTAGATTCCTTAAGAATTGTTTGCGACTAGAGGGAGTGAAGGAAGTGGATGGTATTTTGGGTGATCTAGGGGTGTCGTCACATCAGTTTGATGATGCTGAGCGTGGATTCTCCATTCGATTTGATGCAGATCTCGATATGCGTATGGATCAGGTTTCCGATTTGGATGCTAAAAAAGTGGTAAATACCTATTCTGAAGAAGAGTTGCACCGCATATTTGGAATGTATGGTGAGGTTCAAAATGCGAAGTCATTGGCCAAAACAATTGTGACGGCTCGGTTAACAAAAGAGATTCACACAGTGGCTGAATTAAAAGATGTCATTAAGAAGATGGTGCCTAGAGGCAAGGAACATAAATATCATGCTCAGGTTTTTCAGGCTTTACGTATAGAAGTGAATAGAGAGTTAGAGGCTTTGCAGGATTTTTTGTTGCAAACAGTGCAGGTATTAAAAGAAGGTGGTCGATTAGTGATTATGTCTTATCATTCCTTAGAAGATCGTTTGGTGAAGAATTTTATGCAAAAGGGGAAGTTTAAAGGTGAGGTGGAGAAAGATTTTTTTGGCAATGAAATTAAGCCATTTAAAGTTTTGACAAGAAAGGCTATTACTGCTTCGGTTGAAGAATTAGAAATAAATAATAGATCACGTAGTGCTAAGCTGCGTGTGGCTGAGCGTAATAACGTGCAAGTATAAGATATAGGAGGAGTGGGATGTCGAGGAGAAATACTATTCGGGGTAAAGAGTTAAGCGAGGATGTCCAAGAGAAGATGTCCGAGGCCGTTGAGGAAAAAGTAGAGGAGACTCAAAATTTCATCAAGATGATTCTCTCGCCTAGTAGAGTGTCTATGTATTTGGTGACAAAGAATTTGCCCTTTGTTGCTTTTTTATTAGGCTTGACACTATTGTATATCTCCAACAGGCATTTGGCGGAGCGTACGGTTCGTAAGATAGATAAGTTGGGGCGCGAAGTGAAGGAGTTAAGTTGGGATTATAAATCCTTGTCGGCAGAGTTTATGAAGCTCACTACGCAGTCTGAGATTGCTAAACGAGCGGATACTCTAGGGTTGAAGGAGCGCTTACAGCCACCGATAAAATTGGAAATTGTAAAAGAAAAAAAGTAGAATTCGAATATAATAATGACTATTAGAAAGACCATATTAGTAAGAGTCTATCTCGCCTTTGGCTTGATGGTTCTTGGTGCTTTTGCGGTTTTTGCGAAGATGTTACACTTGCAGTATGTTGATGGGGGAGAGTGGAGAGCGATAGCAGATAGTTTGACGATACAAGAACGTGTTGTAGAGGCTGCTCGCGGTAATATTTATTCTAATGATGGTAGTTTATTAGCGACCTCTGTTCCGGAGTATGAACTTCGTTTTGATGCGATGTCTATTCCAGCGGAGGATAGTGATATTTTTAATTCTAAGGTTGACTCTTTAGCGATTAAGTTGTCTTCTTTTTTTAAAGACAGATCTTCTAGGCAATATTTGAATTTGTTGCGTGAAGCACGTGCTAAGAAGCAACGCTATGTGTTGATAAAAAGGGCGGTATCGCATCAGGATTTGAAAATCGTGAAGACGTTTCCGTTGATGAGTGTTTTTAAGGATGGAAAGACCAGGTACCCTGGGAGTTTGGTCGCTGTTCGTCAGAACAAGCGAATTTTGCCGTTTACAAACTTGGCGGCTCGAACGATAGGTTACAAAAATGATGAAGTCAGGGTAGGTCTAGAAGGAGCTTATGGCGATTACATCGAAGGTCAAAGCGGTGCTCAAATGATGCAACGTATTGCCGGTGGTGTATGGGTCCCTTTGAATAGAGAAGTAGAGGTTGCGCCAATAGATGGTTCGGATATTATCGCAACTATTGACGTTAATATGCAAGATATGGCACAGCGTGCTTTACAAAAACAGTTGATGATTACTAATGCAGACAATGGCTGTGTTATATTAATGGAAGTCGCAACGGGTGAGGTAAGAGCTATAGCCAATTTTACTAAAGATACTGATGGCCAGTATAGAGAGAAATATAATCTAGCCATTGCTCAAGGTGCAGATCCGGGATCAACATTTAAGTTAGCTTCGTATTTGGCAGCGCTGGATGATGGATATATTGATATTCATACAACAGTCGATATTGGCAATGGAACGTATAAGGTTCCGTCGCATACTATACGTGACTCACATGCTCCAAAGAAATCAGTTGTTACGGTAAAGGAAGCTTTTGATGAGTCTTCAAATGTGGCTATTACGAAGTTAATTAATACCCACTATGGGGACAATCCAAGTAAATTTACCTCTAAACTTCATAGTTGGGGTTTGAATGATTTATTAGGCTTACAAATACCAGGAGAGGCTATACCTTTAGTTAAAACACCTAAAAGTAGAAGTTGGAGTAAATTGTCATTGGTTCAGATGGCGTACGGATATGAAATGAAATTGACACCATTACAAACTTTGACATTATATAATGGTGTGGCAAATGGAGGTAAGATGGTTGCTCCTTTGTTTGTGAAAGAAATCCGCCACTTAGGTAATACAGTAGAGAAATTTGAAGCTCGAGTAATAAATAAGCAAATGGCTTCGAAAGAAGCGATTTCTAAAATGCAAAAAATGTTGCGTTCTGTGATGGTGGATGGTACAGGTAAGCGATTGGCTAGTCAGTTGTATACATCTGCTGGAAAAACAGGTACCGCTCAAATGGCGGATGATCATCGAGGATATGGCGCTCGTCGTTACCAATCTTCTTTTGCTGGATATTTTCCTGCTGATAATCCGAAATATTCTATGATTGTCGTGATACGCAATCCGCGTAATGGATATTATGGAGGTACAGTAGCGGGCCCCGTTTTTAAGGAATTGGCGGACATGGTTTATGCAAATGATTTGAGCCTTCAAGGTGTCTTTTCGGGCAAAGAAGTTAATGTGGCTGGTGCAAAGACTCCCTTGACTTTAAAAGGTTCTAAAGAGGCTTCTGCGAAAGTGTATGAAGCTTTGGGCTTTAAGCCTACAAATTGGAATGCTATAGCTCATAATGTCGACTCTGCTAATAAAGGCGTGCCATTTACGGAGGTTAATATCAAAGAAGGTGTAGTGCCGAATGTATTAGGGATGGGTTTGGTAGATGCTTTATATACTATGGAAAATGCAGGTTATAAGGCTCAGGTGACAGGAAGAGGTAAGGTTATCGCACAATCTTTATCGCCTGGTGAAAAATTAAAAATGGGTACTCAAGTTTTGGTTCAATTGAATTAATTATGAAATTAAAAGAATTATTGCATGCTATTCCTGTAATTCAGGTTGAAGGTTCGATAGATATCGAGGTGACTTCGTTGTGCTTTGATTCTAGGGAGGCCAAAGAGGGTGCGCTATTTGTGGCTATAAAGGGTGTACATACAGATGGTCATTTGTTTTTGGAGCAAGTAATAGGGCAAGGAGTAGAAGGGGTAATTGTAGAGGAGATGCCAGAAACACTACAAGGTGGTGTAACCTATGTATTGGTAGAAGATAGCGCCTATGTGTTAGGTGTAATCGCTTCAAATTTTTATGGTAATCCATCGAATGAAATAAAATTAGTGGGAGTCACCGGTACTAACGGTAAAACTACGGTGGCTACGTTGTTATATAATTTATTTGGTCAATTAGGTTATCAAGTGGGGTTATTGTCCACTGTTGAAAACAGAATTGCTAGCCGAATAATTCCTGCTACGCATACCACTCCCGATCCTATTTCATTGAACTCATTATTGAGAGCGATGGTAGACGAGGGTTGCGATTATTGTTTTATGGAAGTAAGCTCGCATGCTGTTGTTCAGCAACGAATTGCAGGTTTGCGATTTGCAGGTGGAATATTTACTAATATTACTCACGATCATTTAGATTTTCATAAAACCTTTGACAATTATATCAAAGCTAAGAAGAAATTCTTTGATGATTTGGATAACTGTGCATTTGCATTAACCAATGCAGATGATAAAAATGGAGCTATTATGCTTCAGAATACTTTTGCTCACCGTAAAACTTATGGTTTGCACAACTTAGCAGATTTTAAGGCTCGTGTTGTAGAAAGTCATTTTGACGGTATGTTACTACAGATCGATGGTCATGAGGTGTGGGTGAAATTAGTGGGAGGTTTCAACGCTTATAATATTTTGGCTGTCTACGGTACAGCTATTTTATTGGAACAAGAGACAGTGAAAGTGTTAACTGCATTGAGCGAGATCTCAGGTGCGGAGGGACGATTCGAAACTATACGTTCGACGAAAGGCGTATTTGGTATCGTAGATTATGCACATACTCCCGATGCCGTTGAAAATGTATTGGAAACGATAAAAGGTTTAAGAGTAGCGGATCAAAAAATTATAACCGTATTAGGTTGTGGAGGGGATCGGGATAAGACTAAAAGACCAGAAATGGCTAAGGTCGCTTTGAAGTATTCCGATAAACTGATCATTACGTCGGATAACCCCCGTACGGAAGACCCTTTACAAATCATAAAAGATATGGAGGCTGGTGTTGCTGCGGATAAGAAAAAAAATAGTTTTAGTATTACGGATCGTCGTGAAGCGATACGAGCAGCGTGTCACTTAGCGATGCCAGGTGATATTATTTTGATTGCTGGTAAGGGGCATGAGAAATACCAAGAAATAAATGGAGTGAGACATCATTTTGATGATAGAGAAGAATTAGAAAAAACATTTAACGAAGAATAAGCGCATGTTATATTATTTATTCACGTGGTTACAAGAATATTTTTACATCCCAGGTGCTGGGTTGTGGCAGTATATATCTTTCCGTACAGCTATGGCTGTCATTCTATCTTTGATCATTACGACAGTGTATGGCGGACGTTTAATCAATCTATTACATAAAAAGCAGGTTGGCGAAACGATCCGTGATTTAGGTCTTGACGGAGAAGAAAAGAAAAAAGGTACTCCTACAATGGGAGGGTTAATTATTATAGCAGGTATTTTGATTCCTACTCTCTTATTTGCCAAGCTTTCCAATATTTATATCATCATTATGATAGTAACTACGGTATGGATGGGTGCTATTGGTTTCTTAGATGATTATATAAAGGTTTTTCGTAAGAATAAGGAAGGTCTTGCGGGACGTTTTAAAATAGTGGGACAAGTTGGCCTGGGTATTATCATTGCTTTTACGATGTTTTTCCATCCAGAGATTGTGGTTCGTGAGCAGGTAACGAGTCCTACCTCTTCTAAGCCTGTGGAGGTTGTTATCAACCCTCAAACGGGAGAAAAAACGTATGCTGAAAATGTGAAGTCTACCAAAACCAATCTTCCTTTCTATAAGAATAATGAATTTGATTATGCTAAGGTTTTAGATGTTTTTGGCATGACTGGTATGTGGGTGACTTTTGGGTTATTCTTGGTTGTCGTAGTATTTATTGTCACGGCTGTATCTAATGGCGCCAACATAACGGATGGTATTGACGGTCTTGCGACAGGTACTTCTGCTGTCATTGGTATTACTTTGGCTATTTTGGCTTATGTCTCGGGTAACATCATATTCTCTGAATATTTAAATATTATGTATATTCCTAATTCTGGAGAGCTTGTAATATTTGCTGGCGCTTTTGTGGGTGCATGTACTGGTTTCTTGTGGTATAATGCATATCCTGCTCAAGTATTTATGGGGGATACAGGATCTTTAACTATTGGGGGGATCATCGCTGCTTTTGCTATTTTGATTCGTAAAGAGTTATTAATACCTGTGCTATGTGGCGTATTCTTGATTGAAAATATTTCTGTCTTGATGCAAGTGTCCTATTTTAAGTATACCAAGAAAAAATATGGCGAAGGAAGGCGTATTTTCTTGATGTCACCTTTGCACCATCATTATCAAAAGAAAGGGTATCATGAGGCTAAGATTGTAACTCGTTTTGTAATCATTGGTGTTATGCTTGCTATTTTAACTATTGTAACCTTAAAAATTCGATAATGGGAATTATAGCGCATACATATTATCCACAGTCGGGACGATTAGTGATTTTAGGTGCTGGTGAGAGTGGAGTTGGAGCAGCCATCTTGGGTAAAGATAAAGGATTTGATGTTTTTGTTTCTGATCTGGGTGAAATTACAGATCATTATCAGGCACAATTGTTAGAGGAGGGTATTGCTTTTGAATCTGGGAAACATACTCATGAGTTGATTTTGAATGCGGCTCTAGTAGTGAAGAGCCCAGGTATTCCAGAAAAGGCTCCTCTAATACAAGAGCTTCGATCATTGGGTGTACCTGTGATATCAGAAATTGAATTTGCAGCCCAATATACGGATGCAAAGTTAATTTGTATTACGGGGTCCAATGGTAAGTCTACAACAACTATGTTGACCTATTATATGCTTCAAAAAGCAGGTTTAAATGTTGGTTTAGCCGGAAATATAGGTAATAGTTTTGCGTACCAAGTGGCACGTGCTCAGTACGATGTGTATGTGTTGGAAATATCTAGTTTTATGTTAGATGATATGTATCACTTTAAAGCAGATATTGCTGTTATATTGAATATCACACCCGATCATTTAGATCGGTACGATTATAAGATGGAGAATTATGTGAAATCTAAGTTCCGTATGATTCAAAATCAAGGGGAATCTGACTATTTTATTTATTGTTTGGATGATATCGAGACAGTAAGTGCTTTAGATAGGTTTGAGATTAAGGCCCTTGAGCTACCTATTTCTCAAGAAAAAGAAGTAGTGCCAGGTGCATTTTTAAGTACAGAGAGTAATATCATTATTAATATACCAAACGGAGAAGTTTTTACGATGAGTATTGAAGAGTTATCATTACAAGGGAAGCATAATATTTATAATAATATGGCTTCGGGATTGATTGCGAAATTGCAAGGGTTGCGCAATCAAACCATTAAAGAGTGTATGGGATCGTACGTAAATATTTCTCACCGTTTAGAGCATGTTGCTTACATAGGTGGAGTGAATTATATTAATGATTCCAAAGCAACTAACGTGAATTCGGTATGGTATGCTTTAGAAAGTTTTTCGACAGATATTGTGTTGTTATTAGGTGGGGTTGATAAAGGCAATGATTATGATATGCTAAAAGATCTTGTTAAGCAAAAAGTGAAGGCTATTGTATGTATTGGTAAAGATACAGCGCCTATTCATAAGGCTTTTGAGGATGATGTCGATATCATCGTCAATAGTTCTTCTATGATAGATGCCGTTCAGCTTGCTTCACATCTGGCCACGAAAGGTGATACCGTGTTATTATCTCCAGCATGTGCTAGTTTTGACTGGTTTAAGAATTACGAAGATAGAGGGGATAAATTCAAAGATGCAGTAATGGTATTGTAATCTCAGCGGCTAGATGGAACATATTTTTTCAAAATTAAAAGGCGATAAGTGGATTTGGATCATTGTGATAATTTTATCAGGATGGTCTTTGTTGGCTGTATATAGCTCTGTTGGAACTTTGGCTTATAAAGAAGGTAAAGGAACTGAGCTGTATCTAGTAAAGCATTTTTCTATTATTGCTGTAGGTTTGGTTTTGATGTATTTGTCACATAAGCTTGATTATAAATGGTATGCTGGTATTTCAAAGATCTTGATGATCATTACTATTCCACTTTTATTATATACTTTGATATTTGGGAATAGTGTTAATGAGGCTTCACGTTGGGTGACAATTCCCGTTATTAACCAAACTTTTCAAACTTCAGATTTGGCTAAGTTGGCATTAATAACATTTTTGGCTCGTATGTTATCGCGCAAGCAGGAAGAGATTAAGGATGTTAAAAAATCCTTTGTTCCTATTATGGGAGCTGTGTTTATTGTCTTTCTTCTCATTGCATTGGCGAACTTATCTACTGCCTTGATGTTGTTTGGGACTAGCGTATTGTTGTTGATTATCGGTAGGGTAGACATTAAACAAATAGGTATTGTATGTATTGGAGGTGCCGTTTTATTAATGCTTGTGATGTTACTAGGACCACGTCGTGGTACTTATATCAGTCGTATAAAAGGTTTTTTCAATACAGAAGCTGTTACCAAGTCAAATGTTCCCTTTCAAGAAGATAAAAATTATCAGGCTAACAATGCAAAGATTGCTATAGCTACGGGAGGTTTGTTTGGAAAAGGACCAGGTAATAGCGTACAGCGTAATGTCTTACCTCACCCTTATTCTGATTTTATTTTCGCTATAATTATTGAAGAGTATGGCGCAATTGGAGGAGCTATTTTGCTAAGTTTATACTTAGCCTTGATGTATCGCTGTATTCGTATTGTAACCATGAGCCCTAGGGCATTTGGTGCTTTTTTGGCTGCGGGGTTGGGATTTAGCTTGACAATTCAGGCTATTGCAAATATGGCAGTTGCCGTAGGGTTAGGACCTGTAACAGGTGTTCCGTTACCTTTAGTAAGTATGGGTGGTACATCTATATTGTTTACGGCAGTGGCGTTGGGTATAATTTTATCTGTAAGTAGAAATATTGAAGAATTAAAAGGAAAAGAAGAATTAAATGAAGGTGAATTAACTGGATCTCTTTCAAAGAGAGTAGTGGTTGGGTCATTATAATAAATTAAATGTATATGGCAAATAAAGTAATCATAAGTGGAGGTGGAACTGGAGGACATGTTTTTCCTGCAATTGCTATTGCAAATGCTTTACGTAGTATCCAACCCGATATCGAGATTCTTTTTGTAGGAGCAAATGGCAAAATGGAAATGGAAAAAGTTCCTGATGCTGGTTATGACATTTTTGGATTGGACATCCGAGGATTTAATCGTGAATCCTTAGCCAAGAATATTACTTTACCTTTTAAAGTGGTAGGAAGTATGCTTAAGTCAAAGAAAATTCTTAAAGACTTTAAGCCTGATGTCGTAGTAGGTGTTGGTGGTTATGCTTCTGGCCCTATATTAATGATGGCTAACTTTCTTGGAATACCGACATTGATTCAGGAACAAAATTCTTTTCCTGGTAAGACGAATATAAGTTTAGCAAAACAAGCGAAAAAAATTTGTGTAGCATATGATGGCTTACAAAAGTATTTCCCTGAGGATAAAATTATATTGACAGGTAATCCTATTCGTCGTTCTTCTGTGTTAATAGAAGGCAAACGAGAACAAGCAATTGAAATGTTTGATATTGACGCTTCTCATCCAACTATCCTTGTTACAGGTGGTAGTCTAGGTGCAAAGACGTTAAATGATTGTGTTAAGGCTAATATTCAAAAGTTTGTAGATGCTGAGGTTCAAGTGATTTGGCAATGCGGAGGTAACTATTTTGAACCTTTAGCTGATGAATTAGTAGACACCTTGCCTGAAAATATTAAACTCACCCCTTTTCTGACACACATCGATTATGCTTATTCTATTGCCGATGTGGTTATTGCTCGAGCGGGTGCATGTACAATATCGGAGTTATGTGCTGTTGGTAAACCCACAATTCTAGTACCTTCCCCTAACGTGGCGGAGGATCATCAAACAAAAAATGCTCTAGCATTGGTGAATAAAAATGCTACGATCCTTGTTAAAGATTCTGAAGCTAAAGATACCTTAGTTGATACGGTGCTCTCTTTACTCCATGATGATAATAGACGTTTGACTTTAGGAGAAAATATTAAAAGCTTGGCAAAGGAAGATGCTGACGAAACAATTGCTTGGGAAATTTTGAAATTGATAAGTAAATAAGATGAATATCGACAATATAAAACAAGTATATCTGCTGGGTATAGGAGGAATTGGAATGAGCGGCCTAGCGCGTTATTTTAACGAATTAGGTTGCGCGGTGTATGGATATGATAAAACGGAGTCTGAGTTGACTCAGAGGCTTGTTGCTGAAGGTATTAGTGTGATTTATGAAGATGATATTAGTTTATTGCCTACTGTTTTTCCGGAGCCTTCTGATGAGTCTTTAATTATTTTTACACCAGCTATTCCAAAAGATCTAAAGCTCAAAAAATGTTTGTTAGATCGCGGATTTACTTTGTTTAAAAGGTCACAAGTATTAGGATTTATAAGCGCTAGTCGATTTACTATTGGTGTTGCTGGTACACATGGTAAAACTACTACATCGACGATGATAGCACATATCTTGAAGGATACTGGATATGATTGTTCTGCCTTTTTAGGAGGTATTAGTTCAAACTATGATACCAATGTATTATTTGGAAAGAATAATGTAGTTGTGGTTGAGGCAGATGAATATGACCGTTCTTTTTTAACGCTTCATCCTAATATTGCTATTGTAACTTCTGCCGATCCTGATCACTTAGATATATATGGGGATCCGTCTCAATTAGTAGATTCATTTAGAATGTATTTGGGTCGTATAGTTGAGGGAGGGAAGTCTATAGTTAAGACAGGTCTTCCATTTGAAGGAGATATTTCATATGCTCGAGAAGGGACTGCAGATTGCCATGCAGAGAATGTTAAGGTTGTTGAAGGTGAGTTTTATTTTGACTATGTCGGACAGGGAATTACCTTGCGTGATATACGTCTAGGTATTCCTGGTTTACATAATATCGAGAATGCTGTTGCCGCAATAACAGTAGGTCTATTATTGGGTATCGAAGAGCATAAGATCATTAGTGCACTCGGTACATTTAAAGGTGCTAAACGAAGATTTGAATATATAGTTAGAGATTCAAAGCATGTTTTTATAGATGATTATGCACATCATCCAGAAGAGCTTCGCGCTTTCTTGAGTTCGATGCGTAAATTATATCCTACTAAAAAACTTACTGTTGTTTTTCAACCACATTTGTTTTCTCGAACCAGAGACTTTGTAGATGGTTTTGCGGAAGTGCTAAGTATGGCTGATGAACTCCTATTGATGGAAATCTATCCCGCGCGTGAATTGCCTATTGAGGGTGTAGATTCTAATTGGTTATTAGGTAAGGTGCAATTGGAGAATAAGCGTATTGTGTCACCACAAGATGTTTTATCAATAATTGAGACAGAACAACCTGAATTAGTAGTGACTGTTGGTGCAGGGGATATCGATAGGCTAGTGAAACTAATTAAGGCTATTTTGGAGAAATAATAAGGATGAGAAATATCAGATGGAACATAGTTTTTTACACTTTCTTAGGCTTCGCAGCTTTAGGTGGGATTATTGTGTTAATGAATCTGATTGCAAGTAAAGATGAAGAACAACTTTGTACGACTTTGCGTGTTACTATAGAAGGCAAAGAGACATTTATTGATCAAGATGATATTTCAAAGATGATCAATAATCAGTTTGGGACTGTTGTTAATAAGAAACTAAAAGATATTAAGTACGAACAAATCGAGAATGCAATTGAAAAACTGCCTTATGTATCTCGCGCTGAGGTGCATGCTGATGTAGATGGTGTGTTGCAGGTTCGAGTACAACAACGAGAAGTTGTGTTGCGTATAATTAGTAGAGATGGACGTGATTATTATGTCGATCGGGAAGGCAATAAAGTTCCAGTTACCCTAAAGTATGTTCCGCACGTTTTGGTTGCTAATGGGAATATTCAGGAAGGTTATAGTAAAGCATTAGAACCTATAGGCTCTAGTACTGTGAAGGATTTGATGAAAGTGGTGGATCGCGTAGTGGGAGATCCGCTGTGGGAGAACCAAATTGTACAAATGTACGTCAATGATCAAAGAGATATTGAGCTCATTCCGCGAGTAGGTAGTGAGGTCTTATTGATCGGGTCGGCTGATTCATTGGACGATAAGTTACGACGTTTGGAAATCTATTATAAGAATATACTTCCAAAAGTAGGTAACGAGGCCTATGAGAAAGTCAATGTTAAATATGGTGGGCAAATTATTTGCGAGAGAAAGAGTGGTTGGTATATGGATAGTTTGCAGATGAAAATAAATATGAGAAATTAAAAAATACAGCATAAAGTACAGCATATGAAACCTAGAATTACAGAAACTGAAAAAGATAGCCCAATCGTTGTTGGATTGGATATCGGTACTACAAAGATTTGCGTTACAGTGGGGCGTCGTAGTGGTTTGAACAAAATTGAATTATTGGGTATTGGTAGAGCTGAATCCGCGGGTGTTAATCGAGGAGTAGTGGCTAATATTCAAAAAACTGTTCAGAGTATTCGCGAAGCTGTTTCAATAGCGGAAGGTCAGTCGAATGTGGATATTAAGGTCGTTAATATCGGCGTTGCAGGCCAACATATCAAGAGTATCCAACATCGTGGAATTTTGACAAAGAATGATGATGATGAAATTGGGCGTATAGATGTAGAACGACTAATTTCGGATATGTATAAGCTGGTATTGCCTCCGGGTGAAGAGATTATTCATGTGCTTCCACAAGAGTTTACTATTGATAATGAGCCAGGTATTAAAGAGCCAATTGGTATGGCAGGTCGACGTATGGAGGCTAATTTTCATATTATTTCTGGTCGCGTTACTGATATTAAAAATATTAAAAAATGTGTGGATAACTCTGATTTAGAAGTTTCGGAGTTGGTATTAGAACCTCTAGCCTCATCTGAAGCTGTATTGGATGAAGAGGAAAAAATGGCTGGTGTTGTATTAGTTGATATTGGTGGAGGTACTACCGATGTTGCTATTTTTCATGAAGGTATTATTCGACACACTGCTGTGATACCTTTGGGAGGAAATATTGTTACAGAAGATATTCGCCAGGGTTGTGCTGTCCTTAGAAATCAAGCTGAGCAACTAAAAGTGCGCTACGGTTCTGCTTTAGCAGATGAGAATAAAGATAACGAGGTAATCTGTGTACCAGGTATTCGTGGTCGTGATGCAAAAGAAATTTCTGTAAAGAACTTGGCTTATATTATTCAAGCACGCATGGAAGAGATTATTGAACATGTGTATTATGAGATTAAGTCATCAGGATATGAGGATAAGTTGATTGCTGGTATTGTTATTACTGGTGGTGGCGCTCAATTAAAGCATTTGGTACAATTAGTGGAATATATCACTGGTATCGATTGCCGTATTGGATATCCAAATGAGTATTTAGCTAAAACAGAGATGCTGAATAAGCAGACACTTGAGGAGATGAAAAGTCCTATGTATGCGACCAGTGTTGGGTTGTTAATTAAGGGTATTTTGTCTGTTGAAGAAGAAGAAGCTATTTCTATGGAACGCAGTTTTAAGAAAACACCAGTTAAAGCCGAAGCTGTGAGAGATATAGCGGAGAAACAGAGTAAAAAAGAAAGTTGGTTTACAAAAATTATATCCGAATTCATTAAGGATAACCAAGAAATTGATGACGATTCATTTATTGGTAAAAAATAATTTTCAACAGTGTTAGTAGTTTTCCACAATTTAACATTTGTGGAAAACTTTTGTGAGTATTTTGTTATTATTACATTCGAATTGATGAGTTTGGGATACAATTGAAGACTTCGCAATTCGTTAAATTAGGATATTATGTCGATACAATTTGAAATGTTAAAGGAACAGTCATCTATAATTAAAGTTATAGGTGTAGGTGGTGGCGGCGGTAATGCTGTTAATCACATGTACAAGCAAGGGATTAGTGGGGTTGATTTTATCGTGTGTAATACAGATGCACAGGCGTTAGAATTAAGTCCAATTCCTAATAAAGTACAATTAGGAGCTAGTCTTACAGAAGGTATGGGAGCTGGTGCTGATCCTGATGTTGGTGAGAATTCTGCAATCGAAAGTATCGACGATATAAAAAGAATGCTTGGTACCAACACTAAAATGTTGTTTATCACAGCAGGAATGGGAGGCGGTACTGGTACTGGTGCAAGTCCTGTTTTGGCTAAGGCTGCAAAAGAAATGGGTATCTTAACAGTAGCTATCATTACTACTCCATTTACTTTTGAAGGTAAGAAACGTCGTTCTCAAGCTGAAGAAGGTTTGGGTGAGTTACGTAAATACGTGGATTCTTACTTAGTAATATCTAACGACCGTTTGCGTGAAATTTTTGGTAATTTGACAATGACTGCAGCTTTTGCTAAAGCTGATGATATATTGACTACAGCAGCAAAAGGTATTGCAGAGATTATTACGATACCTGGATATGTGAATGTCGATTTTAAAGATGTTCGTACAGTAATGAATGATAGTGGTGTAGCTATCATGGGTAACTCTGTAGCTACTGGTGAAAATAGAGCTATTGAAGCTGTTACGGGTGCTTTGGCGTCTCCATTACTTAAGGATAATGAAATTGAAGGTGCACGTTATATTTTATTAAATATTACTTCAGGTACTAAGGAAGTAACTATGGATGAAGTTGCTATAGTAACTGATTACATTCAAGAAAAAGCAGGTTTAACAGCAGATTTGATTTGGGGTAACTGTATCGACGAGACCTTAGAAGATGAACTGTCTGTAACTATTATTGCTACTGGTTTCCAAACATCAGAAGAGCGTGTTAAAGAGAAGGAAATGGAAAAGGTGGCATTGCCTCTTACTCCAGAAACTCCAATTTCATATGTAAAACCTGTTGCTCAAAATCAATTCTCGGATAAGCCAGTTGCTAAAGTCGAAGAAACATTTATTAAACCGATTGTTCCTACTAATTCTTCCGTAAGCTCTTCATCTGATTTATTCTCGGGTAATTCGCCCAAAAATAGTCTGGTAACTACGCAGCTGGAATCAACAGTAGTACGACATACGTTGGATGTGACGGGGCAAATTACAGAAGACGATGGTTTTGAAGAAGAAACAAACGGCTTTGAGCTAAAGACTTCACCTTCTATATTTGAATTCAAATTACCTACAGTTTTTGATGCGTACGACGAAAAGGTAAATGAAGATGTTGAAGAACAAGTATCTAATATAGTAGATCATAATACCAATGCATTTACAACGACTATCCCTTCTATAGAAGAGAGTGTTAATTTTGAAGATCAATTATTAAAAACTAAAGAGCGTATCTTGCGCTTGAAGGAATTAAGTATGAAGTTAAAGTCTTCAAATGGTCTTCAAGAATTAGAAAATGAACCAGCTTATAAAAGAAAACAAAAAACATTAGATGATGTACCTTACTCATCGGATTCTCAAGTTTCTAGATTTACGTTATCATTCGATGATGGAGCGACTGAGATTCGTAGTAACAATTCTTTTCTTCATGACAATGTAGATTAAATTTCTTTTAGACATAATATAACAAAGAGGGCTCTATAATTTATAGAGCCCTCTTTGTTATATATTCTATTAATGACGTATTATTACGATTCTGTTTCGTTAAGATTGAATAATTCTATGAGCTCTGGTATATTATTGATAGCTAGCTTTTCAAATATTCGACTCTTGTATGTAGATACCGTAGAAGAGCTTATTTTGAGCATTGAGGAAACTTCTAATATTCCATGACCTTCCATTAAATGTTTTGCAACATCCATTTCTCTATTCGATAATTTGAATAGTGGGTTTGTTTTGTCGAGACTGGCTTTGCTTGTTGTTAATTTTTGGACATACAAGTCTTTGATTGCATCAGACATGTAAGTACCTCTTTCTTGTATACTCTGAACTGCATTCCCTAAATCTTCCATTGCTGTGTTTTTATTTAAATATCCAGCAGCACCTGCTTCGATATAGCGTAGCGCATATATATTCTCATCATAGGATGAGAATACAAGTATCTTTAAATCGCTTTGGATCTTTAAAATCTCTGTAATAACCTTAATATTATTACCTCCAGGCATATTAATGTCAAGCAAGAGTAAGTCAAATTTCGAACTATTCAAGTTTTCATAGACTTCGTCTATTGTAGTTGCGTTAGAAACTTCAACGTTTTTAAATCTCTCATTAATTACTACTGTAGCCCCTAGTCTAACTATGCTATGATCGTCCGCAATTAGTACTTTTTTCATGAATTCAATATTGTGTTTCGAATTCTAAATGTATTATTTAGATGGTTGGTTTAGTTACAAATATAGAAAAATAGTGGAATTAAAGTGTATTTTTGTACTTAAATTATTCTTATAAAACACTACATAAATTAATCATAATTATTTAAATTTGTTATTAGCATAATTTTAAAAGTACATATATGGGGTTTATTAAGGAATTTAAAGAGTTCGCAATGCGCGGTAGTGTCATTGATTTGGCAGTCGGTGTTGTTATCGGAGGGGCTTTCGGGAAAATTGTTTCGTCTTTGGTGGATGATGTAATTATGCCTCCTATAGGGTTTGTGACTGGCGGTGTCGATTTTAGTGAGCTTAAATATGTTATTACAGAGGCTAATGCTGCTGCTGGTACGGAAGAGGTTGCCTTAAAATATGGTAACTTTATTAACGTAATCATCCAATTTACAATTATTGCCTTTTGTATTTTTATAGTGATCAAAGGATTGAACTCTTTTAAAAAGAAAGAAGAAGTTGCGGCAGAAGTTCCTGCACAATTATCGAAGGAGGAAGCTCTACTAACTGAGATTCGTGACCTTTTAAAGAATAAATAAATATTAAACTATACATTTTATTTATCAGCTAGTTAGTGTTATTTTTTTATTTTAATCTTGTTAATTAAGAAATAATACAGTACTTTTGCATTCCTCTTAGGGGTAATTAATTGGTGATAAATATATAAAATATAATAAAGCGTCATGAAAAGAACATTTCAGCCTTCGCAAAGAAAAAGAAGAAACAAACATGGATTTAGAGAGCGCATGAGCTCTGCTAACGGTAGAAGAGTATTAGCATCTCGTAGAGCTAAAGGTAGAAAACGCCTTTCAGTTTCTGACGAATACCGTCACAAAGGCTAATTCTTTTCATATCGCCGGTGACTATTGATGCCTTTCCGGCTTTATCAGTCATCTATTATGAGAAAAACATTTAC
>CANRHE010000029.1 GCA_947630335.1 uncultured Sphingobacterium sp. | reverse complement strand
TGGAGTCACTTGTAAAGTTTGCATTTGTTACGAGCCATCCTTCGGTAATACTTACTTCCTTGTTAAAAAAGGAATAATTAATACCTTGTAAATCTATTAATCTTGACATAAAATACATAGGAGTAGTCACCGATATTTTAGCATCTATATCATTTCTGAATTTACATTCAATGGCTAGCATTTTCTTATTTTGAAGTGCTATGACATCGATTTCATGTGTTACCGCATGGCCTTGTATTGTTTGTCCTGTTATAACTTCATATCCATCTTCTTGATATATTTTAGCAATCCATTGTTCAAAGTAGAATCCTTCGGGTCCTAAGTCTCTTAATGCTTTTTTTAAGGAATAACGTGCAGCAAAGGAATTTCTTACTTTTCTTAACTCATCATATGCTATTTCGTACAATTTTCTTGTTGATATGCCATCAAATAGCTGATATTCTACTTTTTCAAAAACACTTTGTACTTCATTATCATTAGCTCCAGATTTAGCTAAGGAATTCCTTAAGTTTACGGGTTTGTATTCAACTAATTCGCCAGAATATTTTTTTACACGCATGAAGCTTTTTTATTTACTGTCCAATATATTTTAATTATTTAAGATTATCAAATAAGTTCTTATCGAATGTTATACAAGTTTATAAAGTTAGTTTGTTTACAGTTATTTCAATACTTGTTATTTATGGAGTGCTATTAATTATAAATAATTATCTCAGTTAAGTTAAATTGTTAAGTTTGTAACTTAATTTATTTGTATGAATATTTTTGATTTGTTGATCAAAGACAAAACGTCTGTTCTATTAGATGATGTACATTTATCAAAAGAGAATACGCTTATTTTGGAGCAATTACTAAAAGAATATAAATATAGAGATCAATTAAATGCTTACGGCTTGCAGGTTAATCATAAGATTCTCCTTCACGGTACTTCAGGTTGTGGAAAAACGATGCTGGCTAAAGCTATTGCGACTGCTTTAGGAAGCAATTTACTGATTTTGAATTTGAGTAATGTCGTCAATGCAAGAATAGGAGAGACTTCTCAAAATATTAAACAAATATATGAAAAAGCTATTCGAGAAAAAGCCATTTTATTTCTAGATGAATTTGATCAAATAGGGAAACAAAGGGTGAGTGATGAAAATGATGTTGGTGAAATGCGGAGATTAGTAAATTCGCTGATTCAGCAAATGGATTACCTTCCCAATACTGTTGTTTTATTGGCAGCTACGAATCATCTTGATGTCATAGATGATGCTTTGTTGCGTAGATTTCAGATACGTATGCAGTTTGATTTACCTACACGTGATGCCCTTGATGAATATTATGATACTTTGTTAGCTAGTTTTCCTGAAAAGTTGCAATCTGTACCTAGGACATATGATATTTCCTATGCAGAAGCTAAAGACTCAATTTTGACTGCTGTAAAATTCTTATTAATTCAAGATTTAGAAAAGTCAGAATCAGAGATGTAATCAAAAAGCTCCTTCTGTACAGAAGGAGCTTTTTGTTAAAATAAACCGTTAATTTCAGCAGTTATTTTTTCTATGACTTGGCCTAAGTCTTCTGGATTATTAGCAAAGTCTAAATTATCTTTATCCAAGACCAGTAGCTTTCCTTCCGTATAATTGTTAATCCATTTGTCATATTTCTCGTTTAGTTTAGATAAATAGTCCAAACGAATACCTGATTCGTAATCACGTCCTCGAGCTTGTATATTATTTACTAACGTCGGTACTGATGCTTTTAAATATATTAATAAGTCTGGTGGCTTGATGTAGTCAATAATACTTTGAAAAATATTACTGTAATTTTCAAAATCTCTAGCGCTCATTAATCCCATATCATACAAGTTTTCTGCAAAAATATATGCGTCTTCATATATTGTACGATCTTGAATCATATTAATTCCTTTTTTCTGTAATTGTACAATATGTCTAAAACGACTATTTAAGAAGAAAATTTGAAGATTAAATGACCACCTCTTCATATCGCTATAGAAGTCTTCCAAATAAGGATTGTCATCAACTGCTTCAAATTGAGGTTCAAAGTTTAAATGTTGAGCTAACATCCTTGTTAATGTCGTTTTACCTGCTCCAATATTTCCTACT
This sequence comes from uncultured Sphingobacterium sp., assembly GCA_947630335.1. Classification (GTDB taxonomy): domain Bacteria; phylum Bacteroidota; class Bacteroidia; order Sphingobacteriales; family Sphingobacteriaceae; genus Sphingobacterium. The sequence continues at coordinate 18,428 of CANRHE010000029.1, read as the reverse complement.
ATTGCAATATGCATTTCTATATATAAATATTATTAATAAGTTTATTTACTTGTATGCTCAATTTTAATACAATCTTTTTAGGCCGATAATTTTCCTTACTTCTTTAATTGTCTTTCTTGCGCTGGCTTCGGCTTTTTCGGCACCTAAACGTAAAACTTTCTGAATATAGGCATCATCTTGTTCAATAGCTTCTATACGACTTCTAACAGGCTCTGTAGCAATGACCATATCTTCTGCAAGTTGCTTTTTAAAATCACCGTATCGGATTTCACATTTATTATATAACTCTTCAAAATGGGAGATAGTATCATCAGAAGATACAACTTTCATTAAGTCAAAAAGATTCTGAATAGACTCTGGCTTTGCTTGATTAGGTTCAGTAGGACCAGAATCAGAAACTGCACGCATAATCTTCTTACGAATAACTTCTGGCTTATCTGAAAGATAAATACAATCTGCTTCACCGTTAGATTTACCCATTTTACCTTGACCACTCAAACCTGGTACTTTTACTAATTTGTCGGAGTAGCTAAATGCAAAAGCCTCTTTAAAATAGTCAACATTATAAAGATGATTGAATCTATTAGCAAATGTACGAGTCATCTCTAAATGCTGCTCTTGGTCTTTTCCTACAGGAACTTTAGTACCATGATGTATTAAAATATCACAAGCCATTAATACCGGATAGGTTAGTAGACCTGCATTGACATTATTTGGATTGGAACGAATCTTGTCCTTGAAGGAGGTTGATCTTTCCAATTCACCTAAATAGGCATTCATATTCATATACAAATATAGCTCGGCTACTTCTGGCACATCTGATTGAACATATATTGTCGATTTTTCGGGATCTATGCCTGCGGCTAAATATTCAACAACCACATTACGAACAGTATGTTTTAAATCTTGTGGCGTAGGGTGGGTGGTTAGTGAGTGTAAATCTGCAATAAAAAAATAGCAATTATATTCATCTTGCATTTTCACGAAATTGCTTAACGCACCAAAATAATTTCCTAAATGTAATTTTCCGGTACTTCTAATACCACTAACAACAGTTTCCATATTTTACAAAATTACACAATAATTTAGTAAAGGTGTAATTAAAATTAGTGATTATGTCGAATTGATTCTGGTACTCCAAATAAGCTTACATGCTTATATTTGTGTTGTATGCAGCTTGAATAAAACTACGACCATATGCCGAAAGTTTAAAGTATTGACGTTCAATTTTGTAAGTGTATCCCTTATTCTCAATTTCTTTTTTAACGTTTTTACTTAAGCCACAGTTTTCTAAATCGATATATAATGATGGTTCCAAACTAGCATTATTTGCAGGTGCAAAAATGCCGATTCTTTCTAAATTTTCGAAATACATGCTTAGGTTATTGACGAATGAAACTTTAATATTAGCTTCTTCCAACACATGTACATGTTTCTCTAGGACTATATCATATGTTATATCTTCATTCTTACTAATTTGCTTTATATTAATGTATGGAATTTTTTCAAGCTTCAAAAAAACAGATAACAAGCGAATTTCGTCAGGTGCTAAACTCTTAATGCTATTAATGAAATTAGGATGAACAGGATGGATTGAGTTGCAATCCATACAGTTTATCAAAAGATTTAAATATAATTCTTTTAATTCAGGAGTATCAAGAGCTAGCTGCAAAGCTTGCAACAAGGGTACCGTAATATATGTGGGAGGTGATTGTAAAGTCTTATTTTTAGCTTTATCTTGTATATCAACGGCTATTGTTTCCACGAGTTGTTCAAAATTTGAAATAAATGGCCTCATTGGAAGTAGTAAGTCTACTACATTAACGCTAGACTGTGTAATATTTAGTTTTGAATCATTGAGTGCTTGCTCGTGACCTTCAGATAGTTTAGGATGAATACTGTTGGTATCGGTATGAGAGTCTTTTTCAAATTCTTGAGAATTAATAGTATCAGCTTCAGGTAAAGGAAGTAAATTATTATTATCTGTTTTAAAATATAAGAACCTACGATTTGTCCATAGTGCAAGAATGAAATAGAAAATACAAATTAACCACATTTGTATATAAATATCTTTTATCTCATTAAGTGAAGCTCCAGCTTGTGATAAAGCTAAAAAACCTTTTACACCAATAGTACTAGGGAAAAAGAATCCTAAAACTTTTATCCACAATGGAAATGCTACAATAGGATAGGAGACACCTCCCATCATTAGTGCTGGTATAGAAAATACAGTACAAAGCATAATAGTGTCTTCTCTATTACGGAATATATTCATCAGCACCATACCCAGAAATGTAATAGAGAGTACCACTGGAACTAAAAAAGCAAATACTTCGAAAATATCCCCCCGTTGCGGAATTGTAAAGATGTGAAATACTACTTTTATACCGAGTAGTAACAAGAGCATAGAAAGCACTAAATAAGGAATCGCTCTACCTATAGTAAGGAAAATAAATCCAAATCTTCTACGTGCCATTCCAAAATTAGTAATGAATGTTCCTCGTTCTCTCAGTGTACCATATAGGACCCCCATCCCTGTTAATTGTAATGTTTGTAAGGCTACTATCAAAACTAGAGGGATAATAAATATTGCATATCCTTCTTCTAAGTTATAAAGTGGCGTAGATATTACATTGAATGGTTTACTTGAAGCAACAGCCTCTTTCATGGGTACGCCACTCATCATTGTCTGCTTGAGTTGGAGGTCGCCTGTAAAAGCTCCCATTGCATTTGTTACAGCTTGTAGTGTCTTATCATAGTATAGCATATAGGATGCATCACTATAAATAGCAATAGAAGGATTACCTCCACTTTTTTGTAGTTTGGCTGAAAATCCTTTAGGTATTAAAATAATACCAGATACTTTACCTTCTTCAAACATCCTTTTACCTTCTTCAAGACTGGTGGCATCATAGGTTAAATCTAATGATTCCGTCTCGTTGAGCATGCGTCTTATTTTATGAGTAATGGTTGTTTGATCATTATCAACATAAGCGACAGGTAACTTTGTGAAAATCTCTGGACTATAGACAAATGTATAGAAGAAGTACACTAGCACAACAAATACGAGATAAATCTCGACTACAGCATCATCTTTAAAAATCAGCCTTTTTTCTTTTTTGGCTGATTCCATTATAAGAGAAAGATTGTCTATTACTTTTTTAAGCATCGTAACATCCTTTCTTTAATTTATTGTGATAAAGTGGGACACCAATAATTCCGAAAATAGTAAAAATGGCTAATCCAATAAGATAATATTTTTGAGAATCATTAAAAGCTATTCCTCGAACGGCATAGTCGACTACAAACCTCATATACGAAGTGAAAGGGAAAATATAGCATAAATATTGAATAAATTTATTCATACCAATAGCAGGAAAGGTATATCCTGCAAACGAAAAAGCAAGTGCTGTATAATCTCCGCCTATTGTTAATGCTGTTCTAAAACTTGTAGTGATTGAGGCTATAAATAGGCCAACACTCTGTAAAACCAACACGAATACAAAAAATATTAAATTCACACCAAGAAAGCTGCCTTTTAATGGCGTTCCTATTTTATAGAATAATAAAGAATTCATAAGGAAACCTAATGCAAAAAATACCATGGTATATGGAAGTATTTTCCCAAGAATGGCTACGTACACTTTATTGCCTGCCCGATCTAGAAGTTCTTTACCTTTTTTTTGCTTTAGTACGAGTCCAAATGTATATATAGCCATAATCATTATCATGATTTGCATAGCCATGGGCATGAATGCAATGTTGAGGTAATAATTGTAGCTTGTGAATGGATTATACAGAACGTGTAAATTTGTATTGATTGGTAAAATTGAAGACATAGCTTCATCTGTTGTTAGGCCTTTTTGTTGAAGAGTTTCTAATACAACGCCTGCCATCAAAGTTTGGGCTACAGTTTCAAAGTCCTTCATTATTATAGCTCCCGATAGTAAGTATTGCCCATTGTAATAACAACTTACACTAGTATAATTACCTTTTAGAACATTTTTTTGAAAATCTTTTGGAACAATGATTAATGCATAAGCATCATTTTTTCTTACAGCTGTTTGTCCTTCTAGTTCATCATTAACATTATAAAGACCTATTGTTGATGAAGACTGTAGCATTAAACCTAGTTGTCTTGAAAGAGGAGATTTGTCCTGATCAAGAATTGCTACAGGTAATTTTGTAGGAACTCCTTCCTTCAATAATGATGTATAAAAGACAAATATAAATACGGGTACGCCAAACAGAATAATTATTAATCTCGGCGTAGACAGTATTTTTGTCCATTCAGACAGAAAGATGTCGAAAAAATTTCTGATCACTATATTAATTGATAAAATGTATTTATTTTAAATCTGCCTCATTAACTAAAGCACTCATCCCAGGTCTTAATCCCTCAATTTTTTGTGTTGGATAAGCTTTTATTAAGAAAGTTCTCATATCAAAATCGCCCATTGACTTAGTAGCATTCCATGTCGCAAAATCACCTTGAGCGGCAACATATCTTACTTCTAATCTGATTTTTTTATTATTTAAACCTGGTATAATAGCATCAAACTGCGTACCCATTTGAAATTTTGAGAGCAAGTTTTCTTTTACATTAAAGTAAACCCAAATGTCATCTATATCGATTAAATTTACGATAGGGTAGCCCATATTTACAATTTCTCCAGCATTGGGCATTATCGTAAGAATAACTCCTTTTCGAGGTGCTTTTACATGACCTTCTTCTTTTAGGATTGAGACAGTTTTAACCGCCCCTTGAGCTTGATTAACTTGAGCTTTTGCTACTCTTTTATCTTCAGGACGAGCACCACTTTTAATCATCTCGTAATTGGCTTTAGCTGCACTTTCTGCATTCAGTGCAACTTGGTATTGAGTATAAGCCTCGTCACGTTGCTGTGCTGCAATTACTTTTTCTTTATATAAATTGTCTAATCTTTGATAGGTTTTATTAGCTAATTCTTTTGCAGCAACCGCCTGCTGCCATACATTATAGAGCGCTTGTATTTCTTGTGTACGAGCACCTTTATCTACTCTTTGGTCTACCGCTTCCGCAGCTGATCTGAGAGATTCCATTTGTTCCAGTTCAGAATCTATTTCAGGTGTACTTATTATCGCTAGTACTTGATTAGCTTCTACGTAATCACCTTCTTGAACAAGCACGGAATCAATCCTGCCAGGTATCTTGGATGCTACATTAATTTGCTTTGCTTCTACTTGACCTTGTAAATAGGATATGGATGGAGCACTCATATACCATAAAGCAACGGCTAATACTACAAGAATTACAAATACTCCTATTGCAGCGTTAATAATTTTGTTCTTCATTTGAATGTACTAATATGTGTATTTTAAAAAATCTTTACTCTGACCGCAAAACTCTAATAAGCTCGCAAATGAGGTAATGTAAACAAATTTAGTGTTTAAAATCAAAAGCTTGATAACCGAAAGGCCATTTTCAGCATCTACTACATCAGTCGATGTTGCTAGTCCTTCTGTAAATGCTTTTGTTCGTGCTCGAACCAACTCTTCGGCTAATTTTTCTTGCACATAGAGGTTCTGGATCTCTTCTTGACTTTTTTGAATCTCATAATAAAATCCTTCTACTAATGTAGTTATATCTTTTTGCGCTTTTGCTTCTACAAAATCTATGCTTTTTCTCAGACTTTCAGCTGCTTTTACTTCATTTTTGTGTCTCATCCCGCTGAAAATATTATAGGTAAGCCCTACGCCAACAACCCATGGCTTTTCTCGTGAAGAATCCAATATCCCAAATCCTATTGGATCATTGTGTAGAAGTACAGTTTGACCAAACAAAGCTATATCTGGATAGTAATTAGATTTTTTAGCTTTAATACCTTGATCCGCCAGATCCTTTTGTAACATTACTTTTTTGAGTTCTGGATAGTTTTTAATAGCAGCCTCTTTGTAACTTTGTAAGTTATTTAAAGTAATGTTCGTAAAGAAAGGAGTATTTAATGTATTGTTAACTTCATCTGTTTCTAGCGTGTTAGCTAATGCAGTGCGTGCTAATTTAATATTTTTTTCTGCTGAAAGGACTTCTCTATTTGCTTCTGAAACTGCAACATCAGCGACTAATTTTTCACTTGGTGCTATTATACCATTTTCTTCTAGTTTAGTGGCATTGTATTGATGTTTTTTCATGCCGTCCAATACCTGCTTGTGTACTAATAATGCCTCATCCGCTAATTTAACTTGAAAATAGCGTTGAGCAAGTTCAGAAATTAATCTATTTTCAGTACTTTCAATATCTTGACTAGCAATTAGGTTTTCAATTTCTCCTGCCTTTACTGCAGCATTAATTTTACCTCCTGTAAATACTGGCCATAATGCATTAAAACCACCAAATGCCATCTCTTTTTTGCCTACTGGTACTAACCAGTCGCCCAAAATCTCAGGATTAGGCAAGTTTATAAAACTTGCAAATCCATCTCTATATTTGTTGAAACTAATATCCGTTTTTTTGTCAAATACCATGCCTGCCGCAAAAGCATTTACCGAAGGAAAACGTAACCCTTTTAATGATTTAGAAATATACTGTTGAGTCTCACTTTGTTTATTCACTGCTTTTAATGTATTATTATCTTTATACATCTTGTTGTAAGCGTCATGAAATGAGAGGTTTTGAGCTTTTATTTGCTGTGATAGACCTAGAGAAAATGCAAAGCATAGTCCAAATTTAGTATATCTCCTAATATTTAACATAAAGCATTATTTAGTATGATTATGCTGTACTAACAATTAAAAGTTTATTATGTTTTGATATATTTAACAACTTTTTATAAAAAGTTAGTAATGCAAATTCGTGAATTATTGAATTTTAAACAAGTTAATTTAATACTATGCAAACGAGAATATTTTTCACATAAATACCCGCTGCTAATTAATTCGCAGCGGGTATTTAATTTATTAAATTTGCACTTTATTCTAAAAATATATTTTACATTTACTTCAGGTCGAGTATTGAACCTTGTGCTGTTATAACTTATAATGAGTTATTTTACTTTTGGCATTGGTGCATTGTTTTGTTGAAGGATAGTGTTTAATTCACTTTTTAGTTCTTTTGCAATTTTCTCATATTCTTTGTCAAGGATTAAATTTTTAGACTCTCCCAAATCACTTGAAAGGTCAAAAAGTTCATAACTATCTGTTCGCATAGAGTGGACTAATTTATAATTTCCTTTGCGTATAGCTGATCTGTAGTTGAATCCATCACCATCAGTATTGGTCCATTTATTAGGTATATGAAAAACTAAAGCGCGTTCACTATCTTCTTTAATCTTCTTTTTTGTTAAATAAGGAAATGCAGATTTACCATCAATTTTCTGTGGTGTCACTGTTTTTTTTGCTTTGGACATTTCTATGATGGTAGGGAAAATATCTTCAATGATCACAGGCGTATTTACACGATTATTTTCCTGTTGCCCTTTGATACCTTTTATAATTAAAGGTACACGTATACCTCCTTCATAGATAGACCCCTTTCCAGAGCGTAGAGGTTTGTTATGAGTATGTGATTGCCCGTCTCGCGTAGGCGAAAGACTTAGACCTCCATTATCACTAATAAATATGATGTATGTATTCTGAGCTATATTTTTCTGTTCTAAATAATCCATTACATCACCTAAACTTTTATCCATTCCTTCTAACATGGAAGCATATTTCGCTTCATTTTTAGTTAGTCCTTTATCTAGATATTTTTGATAAAATCGATTGTCTTCCATTAATGGATCGTGTACCGCATAATGACTTAAGTTCAAGAAAAAAGGTAGCTTATTATCGATAGGATAGTCTAAAGTTTTAAGCGCTTCTTGTGTTAGTGCTTCAGTTAGATATATATCTTGTTGGAAGTACTCTTGCAAATTTTCAACTCCATGATAGTCTGTTGTCATTCTTCCGAAGTTTTCTTTACCGTAATAACTAGCAGGTCGACCAGTAGAAGTGCCTGAAATATTTACTACAAACCCTAAAGAATGAGGATTAGAACCAGGCGTTCCAGCTGATGCCCAATGTGCCTTGCCTGCATGTATAGTAAAGTAACCGTTTTCTTTTAGAATTTGCGACAAAGGTTTGGCATATACTGTGTTGGGGATATCGGGAATTGGGCTTAGACCATTGTGATTCCAACTCGGTTCCTCTAGCTCATTATCTTTGCGGCCTGTTGGACGATCAATCATAAAGTCCGTCCAATTTGTTACGTGGTGCTGACTCGTGTTCATACCAGTAAGCATACTCACACGAGAAGGTGTGCACACAGGTGTACTATAAGCATTGCTAAATGCCACACCTTCTTTTGCTAGACGCTCCATGTTAGGTGTATGGTAAATCTTATTGAAAGCACTCGCAACAGTATCAAAAGGGTAGGAGGTGTCTTGCCAGCCCATATCATCTACCATAAATACTATAATGTTTGGTCTAGATTGTGCATGAGAGTTTGTGATACAACATACTGACAGTAGTGTGAATAGTATGCCGATTTTTGTATTTATTTTCATGGTTTGATTATATATCGTAGATAACGAAATTACTAATTATAGGCGTGTCTTTCGCTGATAAAACACGTAATCTGAATTCTTTAGCTGAAATAGGTTTTTCTAATTTTTTGATGTACTTATTTCCTAATGCAGTACCATTATTAATCTTTTTTCCTACTCTTGCTTCTACAACAAATTCTAAGATACGATGTCCTTTAGCAATGTCTTCTTAAATCACTATTTGATTAATAGGTGTTTCCCTTTTAAGTTTGATTGTTGTCATATGACTATGACTCTGTGCAGTTGCAACTGGTTTACTGAAAAGCTCTTTAATCTTAGCATCAAATTCAGCCATTCTATTGAAGTCACCAATAGGAATTAGCCCATTATCATCTGATGTTATTCCGAGTATTAAAGTCGAATTGCGTCCAACGGATTTGTAGTACATGTCTACAAGAGTATCCAATGAATAGACTGCCTTTTCGTCACCTGGTTCCCAAAACCATTCCTGACGGCCATTAGCTCCTCTTAATGGCGCATCAGCCATGGCAGGTATAAAATACTTTCCTTCTGGATCACCTTGTTTTAGTAATTTAAACTTATTTTCAGTAATCGCTTTAGGTGCTGATTCACCTGATCCAGTATAGGGATATGGAAAAGTTGATCAGTTAGGGTAACCAACAGTTCCAGACTCAGAACCTCCCCAGCGTGCTTCAGCAAGTTGATCATTGTGATAGAATAGACAGTTAGGTTGGTATTTTTGAACAATTGGTAATACGTTAGGGGCACCTTTATCGGGGTGACTTGCTCCACCCTCAAACCATATTTCAAAGAGCTCGCCGTAGTTTGTACAGATTTCTTTAACCATACCTTCAACCATGCGATTGTAATATTGTTGTCTGTTTTTTGCATTTGACCATTACCATCTACGACGAAATCATGGACACCAAAAAAACTATTCCAACGGATACCTAAATAAATGCCCGGCTTTATATTGTGTTTACCTCAAGCTTCTACAAAGTCTTTTACGAGATCCGATTTACCATCTTGGAATTCTAATATGCTTACAATATATGGGTTATATTTTGAAGGGAATAATGCAAATCCAGTTTCGTGTGTTGCGGTTAGTAACGCGAATGTAGCACCCATAGCTTTGGCCCCTAGTACCCATTGTTCAACATTGAGATCGCTAGGATTGAATATTTGCACATCTGGAACAGGAACTAATCGATTAGTAGTCTGATTATATTTTTTGCCATCAAATACATGAATATCGTAATGAAATATCGCACCAAGCTCGGCTTTTTTCCAATTTACTTGACGTTCATTAGGAAGTACAATACTTTGTGAATGTAGGAGTAGTACTGTGATTAGATTACTGAAAAGTAAAAATATTTTTTTTGTCATTATGATTAGGTTTACGATGACTTTTAATAGTTATTTATTTACTATGTAGTAAGTAATAATAAATTATTAAAAAAAATTATTCAACTTTTTTAATAATTTATTACCTCTACTTATTAGCGCGGGTGTTGCTTGTTTTTCCAAATCAAAAAGAATCTGATTTTTTAATTCTTTTAACAACCAACGATCATTTTGGCTTATCAAGAAAATTATGTCATATAGATTACAACGGAGAGCAATAGGACATAATCTATTGTTTAAAAGATCAAATCCCTTGTCTAGCATGTAACCTAAAGTATTATTCTGCTGTTCGATCTTGGAGCTGCTGCTTTTCGTAATTGCAATTATTAATTTGCTCATACTTCGAAGTACACTCCAATTACTTGCATGAATGAAGATTTGAATTATATCGTCAGTATGCTGTAGGCATAGATAATGCTCTTGTAGTAAGATATGTTCTAATGCCCAGGCAGCTCTAAAGCTAGCTCTTTGATCTTTATTCCATTCAATGATTTCAATTAAATCATGAATGGATGTATGATTTAAAAATTGTTTATTAAAATCAACAGCACTACAAGAGTGTAATGCTGTTGCTAATTTTTCTAGCTTTAGAATATCCATACCTAGCGCTTGTTAGGACGATCTCTATTGATTTCTGTAATATCTACTTCATTCATTTGAGAACTTCCTAATAGATGCTGCGAGAAGTAATCTGCCATTCTCCAGAAGAAATACTCTGTCATATTACCAAAGGCGTGAGCTTGTCCAGGCAGAAGAATGAAGTCAAAGCGCTTATTAGCTTTTATAAGAGCGTCAACCATACGAATTGAGTTGGCAGGATGGACATTGTTATCCACATCGCCCGTAACTATTAAAAGTTTACCTTTTAATTTTGATGCTAAGTCCGTGTTACGGTCAATTTGGTAGCTAAAAGTAGTGTCTCCCTTAGCTGAAATAGTTTCTTTAACACCGTGGTGTCGCTCACTCCACCATCTGTTGTAAATATTATTTTCGTGATTACCAGCCCCAGATACCGCAACCTTGAAAAAATCTGGATAAACCAACATAGCAGCAGTAGACATAAAGCCACCACCAGAGTGTCCTGTAATACCTACACGGTCAATGTCAATAAAAGAATATTTGTTAGCTAACTGTTCAGCAGCTACTTTTTTATCTTCTAAACCATAGTCTCTTAAGTTGCCATATCCGTAGGTGTGATACCATTTCGAACGAGCAGGGTGGCCTCCGCGATTACCAACGGAGATTACTATGAAACCCATTTGAGCTAACCTGTCGATGCGATCCATACTTCTTCCAAAGCTTTTATTTACAGCCTCTGTCTGCGGGCCAGGATAGACATATTCAATGATAGGATAAGTCTTTGTTGAATCAAAGTCAAATGGTTTGTACATTACACCGTAGATATCTGTAATACCATCTCCAGCTTTCACTTTAAATGGTTCTGGAAACTTATAACCTGATGCAAATAGTTGTGATAAGTCTGCTTCCTCTAACTTCATGATTAATTGACCAGATGCTGAGTAAAGGTTGCTCACAGGTATAGTGTTTACACGAGAGAAATTGTCTACAAAGTAATTTCCACTTTCACTTATTTCTATTTGATGATCATAATCTCCAGGAGTAAGTACTTTTGGAGTACCTCCATTTTTCGAAATCGAATAACCAAATGTATAATAAGGGTCAATATTTTTTTCTCTTCCATTAGCAATAAAATACAAATTGCCATTTTGTTCATTATATGCTCCCAACTGATCGCAATGGAATTCGCCCTTAGTGATTTGGTTAATTAGATTTCCATTGATGTCATACAAGTAAAAGTGACCCCAACCGTCACGTTGTGACCAGTGAATAAATTGTTTACCGTTATTAATTATTTTAGGCTTCTTGATATCTTGGTACACGTTCATGCGTTCTTCTACCAATGTACGTGTACTACCATCAATATTGACAGCAATAAGATCTATTTTATGAAGGTCCCTACTACTTCTAGCGATGTAGAACTCTTCATTGTTACCTAACCAATAATTTATATAGTGCTTTCCTTTGAAACTATCTTTGGTACGGTCTTTACTCCACAGATTTATAGTTTGATTTTTAAATGCTGCTATATTCGCTTTTTTGGACTTGTTAGTAGCACTATCAAATATATACAATTCTGTTTCTGTTGAGTCGCTTTCACCTGGCATTAAGTATTTATATGTTTCAAGTGATGGACGCGTAGTTCCTGTATTATGGATTACCCACAAATCATTTATGTGTCTAGCATCTTTTCTTGTTACAGCAAAATGTTTTCCATTTGGAGACCAGTTTAACCATACTCCCTTACGTTTTTTACTTTCTTCTTCATCCTTTTTTTTAACTCCAGTCATGGTGCTGTATTGGTCACCACCCCACGCATAATATTGGACGCCATCTTTAGTGATCTGATGTTCTACAATTGTAGAATCTTTTTCATTCTTTAACGCTTTTTGATAGTTAGCGTAGTCCATCCAGTACAAGTTGTAATTCTTTGCATAATATACACGAGTTGTATCGGGATTAAAATTAGCCCATGAAAGACGATCTTTTTCTTTCGTTTTATCACTAATTTCTGTTAATTTTTTAGAAGTGAGGTTATATTCTAAGTAAAATACTTTTTTCTTAAGAGTGTCACTTTTGTTTGTGAGTTTAGCGATTTCTTCTTTGTTCTTTAGCGTATCCTTAGTACTCTGTATTTCAAAGCGAATAATGTTTTCGTCCTCCATAAAACGCAAGTTTTGTATGGGTAGATGCTGGGAGTCGAAAGGGTTTTTAACAATAGCCGTCACTTTAGCTGCCATTTCTCCATTATCAAAAAGCTGTGTTTTTTGACGCGAAGCTGGCTTCACTAAATACCAGTTTTTTCCATTTGAGGTTGTATATTCATACCAAAAATTATCACCATAATTAATCCAATTAGGTTTTACATCAGTAGAATGAATTAAGGTTTTTAATTTTGCAGGAGAGAACTTAGCTGCTAACTGATAGTTTGGAATAGGTAGGTTCTCTTTTTTCTGAGCATAACAGATACTACAGCACAAAGCCAGTAGACCTAAAATATAGATTTTCATATAATATTTGTTAATAATTTCGCTAAAATATTGCTTTAAGTAGTGAGAATAAATATTTCTATTGTAATATTTTAGATAGGCTAAAAGAACTTCTCGTTGAAGTTAACAAGAAATAATTCACGGGTAGCACGCGTTATTCCTGTATATAACCATCTCAAAAACTCAGTATTGAGCATTTCATCGGTTAGGTAACCTTGATCAACGAATATTAAAGGCCACTGTCCACCCTGCGCTTTATGACAAGTAATAGCATAGGCAAATTTGATTTGCAACGCGTTATAATAAGGGTCATTTTTGATAGCTTCTAGTCTATCTTTCTTAGAGGAAATATCATCATAATCTCTTGCAATACTTTGGTATAGCTGTTGATGCTGTTCTCTTGGTAACTGTGCTGCATCAACATGAAGACTGTCTAATAATACACGGCAGCGAATAGGATCCCCTTGGTTATTATCCATAAATTCTAAGTGTAAATCTGCAAATCTAAACCCATGCATTTCATGAATATTGCTGACTTTACGAATTACAGCCATATCTCCATTTGCTATGAAGCCAGTATGACTTTGGTCATGTTGTTGTAACCAATAATAATTGTTTTTAACAATCATAATGATATCTCCACCTGTTATTTCCTCTTCTTGAAACAAGATTTGATTTCGAATATGTTTGTTATATAAATTTGCAGATTTATTTGATCGACAAATTACCATACAATTCTCTATGTCGTATTTATTATATGCATAGTGAAGTCCTTCAATTAGACGATCCCCTGTCATCCTAAATATATCGTTAAATCCTTTTGTTATGAATTTTGGAAATTGATATTCAGGAAACTCCTCATCTAATTTTATTTCCTTTCTTATTTTGGTAGCATTAAAAAGAATTCCCGAGTTTTTGGCTTGCCTTACAACATCAGTCAATTCATAACTATAAATAGTAAGTCTATATTCTGATTCCATGTAGTTCTCATTTAGAGCAGGACTATTTTCTAAGCCGACTGGTGGTAGCTGTGCAGTATCTCCAACTAACATAAGTGAACAGTTTTTACCCGACTGTACATAACGGATTAAATCACTTAATAGGCCGTCTGAAACATAAGAAAAACCTTCAGTAGTTACCATTGATGCTTCATCTACAATAAAGAGGGTATCTTCATGTAAGTTTTCTGCAATATCAAAATCCAATTCTAGAGAAGCGGCATTTTTCTTTCTATATATTTTTTTATGTATCGTTAGCGCATTTCGACCTGAATACGCACCCATCACTTTAGCTGCACGTCCCGTCGGTGCTAATAAAATACATTTCTTTCGTATTATGGGTAGGGTGTTTACCAAAGCGCTAATTACCGTAGTTTTTCCAGTACCTGCATACCCTTTAAGAATAAAAACTGATTCTTTAGAGAATGACATCAGAAACTCTTCAAGTCTTGAAAAAACTTCTTCTTGTTGAAGGGTAGGCTTCCAGTTAAAATGTTGGGATAAAAGATTCTTAATTTGCACAATCAAAGTTATCTAAAAAGGTTTGTCAATTCAATTGTAAAAGCTAATTTTGTTGATTGAACAGTATCACTCTCTTAAATACTTTAACTAGATGAATTTTATTTCTGTAGATTTTCATTTGCATTATCTTGCAAACTATACACTATACGTACAAAGTGATTTTATAAACAATCATTTGGTCGTAGTTAGTGAAGATAACGAGGTATTAGCATATTTTAGATATGATAGTCTACAGCCCAATAGTGAGGTTATAAAGTTTTTAAGCTATCCATTTTCTAATGTAATAATTGGATTGCCACATCAAGGTTTGGTATGGGTTCCTCAAGAAGTATTTACTCCCCCAGATAAAATACTTTTTACCCCATATTTCATTGATGAAAACCCAGATTTAATACTTTTTAAAGAAGTTGACTCTTTAGATGTTGTTGGATTATATCAATTAGATCAAGTAATACTACATAGGTGGCGGAAAGTTTTTCCAGCGGCTAAATTCGTACCTAATTTTGAAATACTGATTGATCAAGTTAAATCCCAAAGCAACACAGAAGGTGAAGTATTGGGTGTTCATATTTATGATAATAAGGCAGACTTACTATTGTTTATTAACGGAGAATTCAAGCTATATAATACTTTTGAAGTCGCGACTGCTGATGATTTGAGTTATTTTGTTATTAGCGTGTTAAAGAATTTTGGAATTAGTTGGAAAATGGGGAAAATACTTTTAAGCGGAGCTTCTCAAGATTCAGAGTGGGGTATTAGATTAGTTAACTATTGTGATGAAATTTTAGTGTTGGAATCTAAAACTAATTGGAGTGTTTCTAATGAAGAAGTGAAGCAAGAATTGAAGATGTTGAATTTATTACCTGATACAGGATCATGCGAATAATAGGAGGGAAAATAGGGGGTATACGTCTTAATCCTCCGACAAATTTACCAGTAAGACCTACCACAGATTTAGCAAAAGAAGCTTTATTTAATATACTACAAAATTATGTAGACTGGGACGAAGCAAATTGTTTGGATCTGTTTTGCGGAACTGGTAATATCAGCTTAGAGATGGCTTCGCGCGGAGCACTGTCGGTTGAGTCCGTGGATATTCATACTAAATGTATTCATTATGTCAATGATATGTCCAAAAAATATGCTTTGGATACTATCTCCACACGCAAAGCAGATGTTTTTAAGTTTATTAATTCCTGCAAGAAAACATACGATTTTATTTTTGCTGACCCTCCTTATGATATTGCATTATTACCACAGTTGCCGCAACTGATACTAGATAATGGATTGTTGAATGCGAATGGTGTACTCGTTATTGAACACCCTTCCATGCGCAAATTAGTTGATCATGATTGTTTTGTTGAAACTCGTAAATACGGGTATTCTTCCTTTAGTATCTATAAAATATAGCTTATGAAAATAGCAGTTTTTCCAGGATCGTTTGATCCATTTACTTTAGCTCACGAAGATTTGGTGAATCGAGCTCTATCTTTATTCGATAAGATATATATCGCTATAGGAGTTAATTCAGCAAAGAAAGGATTGATAGGGTATGATCAGCGAAAATTAGCTATTGAGAAATTATATGAAGGAGAAGATAAAGTGATAGTAGAAGTTTTCTCAGGATTGACGGTTGATTTTTGCAAACGAGTTAATGCTAAGTTTATATTACGTGGTCTTCGTAGTGCTAAAGATTTTGATTTTGAAAATCCAATCGCACAGAATAATTTAATTCTTAACCCCGACATAGAAACCTATTTTTTAATGAGTCGTTCGGGTACAGCACATATTTCATCCACTATAGTACGTGATATATTAGCCAACAGAGGTCAAGTAGATAAATTGGTTCCTAAAGAGATACTGAGTTATATTAAATAAGATTTTTAGTATAATAAACAAGAAAGGCTCTTATCTAATAAGAGCCTTTCTTGTTTATGTTCTGTAGAACTTCATTTTATTTCCTTTTATTTTTCCTAGACTACCTTCTTTAATAATAGTACTAGCTACAGATCGTTTTACTGCGATATAAGCTTCCTTATCTTTTACTTCTATTAGACCAATGTCATCTTTTTCGAGTCCCTCCAGCTTTAAGATGTATCCTACGATATCAATTTTATTGACTTTGTCTTTTTTACCAAATGGAATGCATAGTGTTGCGTACGGAGTATTATTTGGTATAGGATATTCTTCTGTAAGCAGTATTTCTTCTGCATTTTCGGGCAGATAAGTAAAATCATCATCAGGTTTAAGCATCACAATTACTTCACCAGTATTATTCATACGTGCAGTTCTTCCATTACGATGAATAAATGCATCTTGCTTACTAGGCAACTGATAATGTATAATAACATCTATTTCGGGTATATCTAAGCCACGTGCTGCCAAGTCTGTGGTTATAAGAATTCTATTACTATTATTTCTAAACTTTAAAATAGCCAATTCACGGTCCCTTTGCTCTAGGCCACCATGAAATACATCGTGTATCAAATCTCTATTATCTAACAATTCGCTGATATGATCTACCGCATCTCTATGGTTACAAAAGATTAATACCTTTTGTTGGTCAAGACTACATAAAAGATTGAATAATGTTTTAAGTTTATACTGAGCAGGGCAAATAATTTTTTTGAAAGTAATATTCGGTTTATTATCATTCTCATGAAGAAAGTTTAGTTCAATTACATTTTCTAAAGAAAAGAATTCCGGAAATTCATCCAATGCTGTTGCAGATGTCAATATACTACGCTTTACGGAAGGCAAAGCGTCCGTTATTGTTTGTAGCTGGAATTGAAATCCAAGTTCTAATGATTTATCAAATTCGTCTAAAACTAAGGTCTGAATATTTTCAGTTGAAAAACGATTACGTTCTAAATGGTATATGATTCTTCCAGGTGTACCTATCAAAATTGATGGAGCATCTTTTAGTGCATTTTTTTCAGTTGTGGTGTCATGTCCGCCATACACACATAAGACTTTTTGTCCTTTTATGACAGTTTTTATGACAGATTCGATTTGGAGTGCCAATTCTCGAGTGGGAACTACAATTAATGCTTGAACCTGATTTTTTTCTTTTGGTTGAGTGAGATTTTCAATCAATAGACTGAAAGCTAGTGTTTTTCCAGAACCAGTTGGAGAAAGTAAGATTAGGTTTCTATTGGGATCAAAGCATTTTAGTACTTCATTTTGCATGTTGTTTAATGCATCGATCTTTAGTCTTTGTAAGATTGAATTTAATTTCATACCTCAAAAATAGACATTTATACACTACAAATTACAAGAGCAGTTAAAAGAGTGTTAAAATAGAATGATATTTATACTGTGGCACACAGCTTGATTAGATTATAGTATTCATAATTTAGGTTAATAATTGGTTAATTAAAGGTCTTTAGTCTCCCCGGCTGAAGACCTTTTTCGTTTATTTAAGTGGCACGTTATGAGTTTGTTGTATTTTGGCACGATGATTGAATATGTATTAATATTCATAATTTAGGTTAATAATTGGTTAGTTAAAAGCCTTTAGTCTCCCCGGCTGAAGGCTTTTTCTTGTTTATCAATTATTGGCTAAAAGCACTGGGATTTTTAATTGTTTTTTGGCACGATGATTGAATATGTATTAGTATTCATAATTTAGGTTAATAATTGGTTAGTTAAAAGTCTTCAATCTCCCCGATTGAAGACTTTTTCATTTTTATAATTCATTTAGAGAAATTATAAATAAAGTCGTTATTAAATCGTATTAAAATTCATATTTTTGAATTAGAAAAAATAATTGTTATATTAGTGTCTTAAATACACTAAGACTGTATAAAGCTTAGTTCATAAACCCAATAAAAATAGAATGAGTTTAATTATCGATGTAAAAGCGCGTCAAATTTTGGATTCGCGCGGTAACCCAACTGTTGAAGTTGATGTAA
>CANRHE010000028.1 GCA_947630335.1 uncultured Sphingobacterium sp. | reverse complement strand
TGGATAAAAACGACAGGGGTACGGTATTTCAACGAGCTAACTAATACTGCGATGCTCATGGAAGAAGTTGGCGAAGTGGCCCGCATCATGGCAAGACAGTACGGTGAGCAGTCCTTCAAGAAATCAGATAAAGAAGTAAACCTTGCAGATGAAATGGCCGACGTACTATTTGTTTTAATTTGTCTAGCCAACCAAACGGGTATAGACCTTACTGATGCTCTAAACAAGAATTTAGATAAAAAAAGTATACGTGATGTAAATAGACACAAAAACAATGAAAAGTTGAAATAGTGGAATCACTATTTCAACTCTATCTCAGCATATAAAGGTAAGTGATCCGACTCCCAATTAGCAGAATCGAGAACTTCATATTTTAGCCAGTTGAATTTTGTATGTTTTCCCACTAAAATATAATCAATTTCATCCTTTGGTCTTATATTTGGGTATGTGGGCGCATTGGTGGTAGTATTTCTTTCAAAAGCCTCATCTAATAACTGAATAGGCGCTGAATTGGGCAAAGCATTGAGGTCACCGACTAATATCAAAGGGCTTGCATACAAATCAATAATTTCATTTATAAAACCTGCTTGCGCCAGCTTATTTTTCTCCTTAAGGTCTAAATGTGTATTAGCTAAAGAAAACGTTTTGCCGGAGGGCAATTCAATATCCACAATTGCTAAAGTACGGTTTTCGCTAGGCTCTGGCATAGGCAAATCATACTTTCTTGTTCCAATAATTTTATGCTTTGTAAGAATAAGCGTACCATAGTATCCTTTTTCTAAATTAATTCCTTTAGAAAAATAAAACTGCATATTGGTGAGTTCAGCTAAGCGCTTTGCTTGATTTATTAACCCCGAACGAGAAACATTAATATCTACTTCTTGAATACCCACTGCATCTGCATCTGTTGATTTAATAACATTTGCAATAGCCTCCAAATCGATAATCCCTTTTTGTGCAGGAGGATTAGCGTGGTGTATATTATAGGTCAAGATTTTTAAAGTTTGCGCTTGGACATTAATTACCAATACACAAAAAAAGAAACTGATTAAATACCGCATATTTATTTTTTTAAATGAATATAGGTATATTTAGCCTAAATACTATTAATCTTTGCTATGAAAACTAATTGGATTATACTTTTTGTATCCTTTATATCATTAAGTTGTGCTACCTACCGAAATAATAAATCGTCCAATCAAGAATACAAACATGGAGCCGTAGTAACTGCTCACCCTATTGCCTCACAAGTAGGTGTTGATATCTTAAAAAAAGGTGGCAATGCAATAGATGCAGCAATAGCTGTAAAGTTTGCATTAGCAGTTGTATACCCAAATGCGGGAAATCTTGGCGGAGGAGGGTTCATGGTCTACCGCAGTCAATCGGGGGAACTATCTTCTTTAGATTTTAGAGAAAAAGCCCCTGCGGCAGCTACACGAGACATGTATCTAGACACAGATGGAAATCCAATTATTGAACTTAGCTTACGTGGACAGTTAGCTTCTGGCGTACCTGGAACAGCAGCAGGTATGGATGCTGCATTTAAAAAATATGGTTCTCTACCTTGGACAGATCTATTGCAACCTGCTATAGATCTAGCTGCTAAAGGTTTCCCTATAACAGCACAACAAGCTAAAGAGTTTAATGAGCTTCAAGAAGATTTTAAAAAACTTAATCCGAATGGAGCGGCTATAATACGCGAAAATATTTGGCGTAAAGGAGATTTATTTAAACAAGAAGAATTAGCTCAAACCCTAAAAAGGATTGCTGAAAAAGGGAGAGATGGTTTTTACAAAGGCGAAACAGCAGATTTGATTGTTGCAGAAATGCAACGAGGCAATGGTTTGATTACGCATCAAGATTTAGAGAACTATCAGGCCGTATGGCGAAATCCTATAGTAGGCTATTATAAAGGTCATAAGGTTATTTCTATGCCGCCACCCTCGAGTGGAGGGGTAGCATTATTAGCATTACTACAATCTGTAGAAAAATACCCTCTAAGGGAGTGGGGATTTCAATCGGATAGTACAGTACGTGTGATGGTAGAAGCAGAAAGACGTGTGTATGCTGACCGAGCAACACACTTAGGAGACCCTGATTTTTATCGTGTTCCTGTTGCTCAATTAACAGACTCCTTATTCAATCAAAAAAGAATGTCAAAGGTTTCATTAAAAAAAGCAACACCAAGCGATGAAGTTAAAGCCAGTAAATTCCTTGGCTATGAATCTGAAGAGACTACGCATTTCAGTATTGTCGATAAAAATGGGAATGCCGTATCATTAACAACAACCATAAATGACTCTTATGGTTCTTACGTATGGGTAGACGGCGCAGGCTTTTTGTTAAACAACGAAATGGATGATTTTTCTGTTAAACCCGGTACACCAAACCTGTATGGACTATTAGGAGGTAAGGCTAACGCTATCGAACCTGGTAAACGTATGCTTTCTGCAATGACACCAACGATCATAGAAAAAGATGGTAAATTAAAGATGGTCGTCGGAACACCAGGTGGTTCAACTATTATTACTTCTGTTTTTCAAACAATTCTAAATATATTAGAATTTGATATGACTGCTCAAGAATCCGTAAGTGCACCACGTTTTCATCATCAATGGAAGCCAGATCGTATTGATGTAGAAGCGAAAGCAATCGATCCACATATAAGAAAAAGCTTAGAAAAAGATGGGTATAGTATTCGTCAACGAGGTAATATGGGGCGTGTGGAAAATATAGTTGTATTACCTAATGGAAAATTACAAGCAGGGGCAGACCATCGTGGAGACGACACAGCCAAAGGTTATTAATAATATAAGAAGGAGAGCTTTATCTCTCCTTCTTATATTATTCTAAATATTTATCATCGATCTGTTTGGTAGCTTTCGCGCCTAAAGATTTTAACAATTCTATTTTTCGGACTACATTACCAGGTCCAGAAGACAACTTCCGCATAGCATCCCCATGTTTCTCGGTAGCTTTATCAAGATGTGTTTGAATCTGTTGCATATCTTGTAAAAAACCTACAAATTTATCGTATAATGCACCAGCTTCTCTAGCTATCTCCAATACATTTCTATTTTGGCGCTCTTGCTTCCATATAGCAGCTATAGTTCTTAGGGTAGCTAATAGGGTAGAAGGACTGACTATAACTACTCTCCTATCCCATGCATCGGAAAACAAATCTGGCTTTTGCATTACAGCTACACTTAATGCAGATTCAATTGGCATAAATAGTAAAACAAAATCTGGAGAATGTATTCCATATAAATTTTGGTAGTTCTTTGCTGAGAGCTCTTTAACATGGTTCTCTACAGATTGTACATGTTGCTTAAGATAACTATCGCGTTCTTCTTGGTTTTCGGCATTCACCAACCGTTCATAAGCCACTAAAGAAACTTTAGAATCAACAATCAATTGTTTTTCATCGGGTAAATCGATAATAGCATCAGGCTGCAGTCTTCTACCTTGTTCATCCAACATGGATACTTGCAGTCTATATTCTTGATCTTTACTCAAACCAGAACGCTCCAGTACACGCTCTAGAATAACCTCTCCCCAATTACCCTGTTTTTTAGTATCTCCTTTCAGAGCCTTAGTCAAGTTACTGGCTTCATTTTTAATAGCCATACTCTGTTGCATCAACTGTTCTACCACTCCTTTGAGGACATTACGTTCTGCAGCCTCTTGATTATAAGTTTTCTCCACACGCTCTTCGAAGCTCTTAATCTTATCCTTTAATGGGTCAAGTATCTGTCCTAAATGTTGTTGGTTCAAAGCCGTGAATTTCTGTGTTTTTTCCTCTAAAATCTTATTGGCTAAAACTTGAAAATCACTATTAAATTGAGATTTAATAGTAGTAATCTCTTCCTTCTGTTCTTGAAACTTCTCCTGTTGTGCTTGTAGATAAGCATTTGTCCCTTCTAATGTACGCTCAACAGCCGATCGTTCATTACGCTCTCTCTCTAAAGATAATTTTAAGGCACTATTTTCATTACCAACGAGCTGTACTTGCTGTTGATATTTTACTAATTCAAATTTTAGGCTTTGATTTTCTTGTTGTAATGATTCGTACTTTTCAGTAGATACATGCTTAGCATTTTTTAAGAATAAAATAATGCACACAATAAATAACACAACAACTATTCCTATTAATATATATTCCATAATATCTATAACAAAAAACGCTCTTTTTAGACCATTAGGATTATTGTAATTTTTGGTGAGTTTTCCACCATAAATCAGGCATTTCACCTGCTACGGCCATTTGATAATCTTCATATCGACAAGGAACTAAATAATACCTTTCGTTTACAGATTTGGTACCAAAGTAAGGTACTTGCATCCACCATCGATCTGACTTCTTACTTTTCACAAATACCAATTCATGCTCTTCTGTATCCAAAGGTGTACGATAGATTATATAAGCAGACTTAGGAAACAGTGGAGCATCTTGTTTACGATTGTAAAAACCATCCAAAAAACACCATATCATTTGAGAAACTAACATGGCGGTATGACCAAAAGGATCAAAAGTAGGATTCAACTCATAAAATCCTACGGAAGAGCATTTATCTGACATACCAGCATACCTTGCTAATTGGCAGGCTTCATCACCATAAAGACCATTAGGCATAGCATTAGCATTCCCAATAGCTTCTGAGGCACGAATAGCACCTATATCAAAGCTAATCATATCTGCAGCACGTATCAAAGGCTCTGCCTGATCAAGCTTACCCGAAATAGCCCCTAAGCGTTGGGTTGTAAAAAAAAGCTTGTCATACATATTTATAGACTCTTTACTCACTAAATAAGTCTGAAAAGCTATATTACTGAGATTAAAAAGATAGTCTGGTTGATGTAAAATAATCTTATTCAAATACGTTAAAGAATTAAGAGGCATATCTTCAGCATTTGACTGATCAAGATCAAATTTAGAATCAATTATAGCGACTTCAACCTTTTGGTCCAAATTCTCGTATCCTAAATATTGAGCATAAGTCAAATCTTGTCCCCCTCCTAATAGTATGGGGAGAATATCATGCTTTAGCAGTTCCTCTACAACCAAACGAACTGCTGCATATGTATCAGTTATTGATGCTCCTGCTTTAATATTACCAAGGTCGACGATCTTCATGGAATAATCACCTTGATAAAGTTCGTACAAATGTCTTCGAACTGCATTTGGAGCTTTTGAACAGCCGTTATTTCCTACAGAAGCTCGATCTTCTTCTACCCCAACAATAGCCAAATGGGGTTTCGTTTCTTCATTATACAAATCGGGAAAATCATCTATATAGGAAGATATTATACGTCCTAATTGAGAATTTAGATAATTATCTTTATTCGAAACATCTATATTCGAAATAGGGGTAAAAAAGTCTACTAATGACATATTTATTGGATAATTTTATATCTGAAAATATTAACGAAGATAATTAAGAATTAATCAATTCTAATAAGAGGAAGCTTTAATTTTTACAATTACCCATTGTATTACTATGTTTCATAAGCCATACAGCAAAAAATCACTCAGTTAATCAAACAGTTAAAAGATATCACTATTCAATTCTACTACTCCATTGATTTGAATAATTGTAGCGAAAAGTAGAAAAGTCTTTTAAATTAAAAAGCGTAAATGAAATAGGGATAGAATAGTTCATAGTAGAAATAACCGAATCAAACTCTTCAAATAAAGACTTAATTTGTACTGAACCTCTTGCTTTTTTTATAATAGGCTGTGTAAAGACGCTAGATCTTAAGTAAAGAAAAACGTCAAGAGTATCCAGAATATTAATATCATCGCTTGAAAGAGTATTTCCCATAAACACTCGATTAAGTGAAGGTTTAAGTTCTGAGGATACTCGCTCACTCTCAGCTACTATCATATATTCAAAGCCATATTGAACACTGACAACTAAATAATTCTCTTTTACACTACTAGTCAGAGAGATATAATCTTCAACACTCAATAATTCACCCTCACCAAAAACATGATCCATTGAAACATCTAATAATTGTACATTTCCTACACTTAAAAGTCGATTAATATTTTTAGGAGAAATACCTTCAACATCATATTTGGGAAATAGTTCAACAAAAGACTTATAAGGCATACTACCCATCCCAAAATTAAATAAGAATCTATTATCAATAAAGTCAGTCCAACTATGAGCAGTAACAATAGTACTACTGCCTTTCTCCTCACTTATATTCCATGTATATAAATAATCCTTCAGAGTCTCAAAGGAGGGTACAATTTCTTTAATAGGGAGAATTGTATTATTACTATAATAAAAAACTGGCAAAACAGTATATCCTTTCACTTGATCAAATTTCAACCTACCATTTGAAGAATCTATAGTAAGTATACTTCCAGGATAAAAAATGGATACATTTTCTAAATCTACAGTTAATTCCGTTTTTGAAAACGTTGAACGTTTTATACTATAATCTGGCTTTATAAGGGTATCTTTAGGTATAACTGGAGGCTCTGGTTCCAAAGGTCGCTCAATAGCTGTTTTTTTACAACTCGACATAAACGAAACCAATATTAAAAAAAACAGTATTTTCATGACAAAAACTTTACTTAAAGATAAGGCCATCAACAGTTAATTACAAGATAAAAAACAACTAATCAGCTCAATAGATCATAAAACAGGATTCGACAAATGATTTGCAATACAATCTGCATTATTCTATCTTTGATTATTACATTTATTTAGACAATTTATTAGCACGTGATATTAGTAACTGGAGGCACTGGATTTTTAGGATCTACATTAATCAAGCAATTAATAGATGAAGGACATGCTATTATTGCAACAAAACGAGAAAAATCCAAAATTCCTGATTTTCTAAGATCCTCTTCTTTAATACAATGGATAAATGCAGATATTACTGATTATTTCGCTTTAGCAGATTTATTTAAAGGCGTCTCTAAAGTTTATCATTGCGCTGCTATTGTATCTTATCAAAAAAAAGATGCTCTGTTGATGAACCGTGTAAATATAGAAGGGACACAAAACATCGTCAATTTATGCCTTGAACATCAAGCAAGATTAGTTCATGTAAGTTCTATTGCTGCTCTTGGTACAAATAAGCAAGGAAAACCAGTAAATGAAAAAGACAAATGGGAATACGATCGTAATATATCTAAATATTCTTTGTCAAAATACAAATCTGAGTTAGAAGTATGGAGAGGTATTGTAGAAGGTTTAGATGCGGTCATTGTCAATCCATCACTAATAATGGGTAGTTCTGCCGGAAAAAAAGGCTCTGGTAAAATCTTCGAACTTGTGAATAAAGGATTATCAATATATACTTCAGGAAGTATTGGTATAGTGGATGTCGAAGATGTTGCAAGAGCTATGATAGTCTTAATGGATCGCACTGATATTCATAGTGAACGTTTCATTCTTAATAGTGACAATATTACGAACAAAAAGCTTTTAGAAAAGATTGCGTTGTTACTTAATAAAAAAGCTCCCAATAAAGAGGCTAGTACTTTTTTATTAGGTATTGGTTGGCGGCTAGCTGGAGTAAAAGCTTTCTTTAACGGAAAAATACCAGCATTGACGAAAGAATCTGCACAAGCGGCTGCAAGTAAACTAGCATATTCTAATGATAAAATCATACAGGCGATTAACTTAACTTTTAAACCTATAGATCTTACACTAAGAGAAATAGCAGACACTTATACAAACATATATCAACAAACGGAACAAACATCGTGAAAAACTATTACATCATTGATTTTGATAGTACTTTTACGCAGGTAGAAGCATTAGATGAATTAGCAAGAATATCTTTAGAAGGACATCCTGACCAAGATAAAGTATACAAGGAAATTGAAAATTTCACTAATTTGGCTATGGAAGGTAAAATTTCCTTTCGCGAAAGTCTTGCAGGTCGTATCTCTTTATTAAAAGCCAATAAAGATCACCTCACCAAATTAGTAAAGCATTTAAAGAAGAAAGTATCCAAGTCTTTTGAACGCAACCGGGAGTTCTTTAAACAAAATTCAGATACAGCATGGATAGTTTCTGGGGGGTTCAAAGAGTTTATAACCCCTGTCGTATCTCCTTATGGTATTAAAGAGGAGAATATTTACGCAAACACTTTTACATTTGATGAGCATGGATATATTAACGGTTATGATCAAAATAATCCACTATCCGATGAAGGAGGAAAAGTCAAACTATTAAAAGAGCTTAATATTCAAGGTACTATATTCGGTATAGGCGATGGGTATTCTGACTTTCAGTTAAAGGAGTCTGGATTAATTGAAAAATTTTTCGCCTTCACTGAAAATATTGCGAGGAAAAGTGTGACCGAAAAAGCAGATCATGTTACGCCTAGTTTTGATGAATTCTTGTATGTAAATAATCTTCCTAGTGCAATATCATATCCAAAAAATAGAATTCTATGCCTAATAGTTGGTGATGTACCTCCTATGTCTGCTCATATATTGAAACACGATGGTTTTTCTATTCGCATAAAAGACACTTTTGAAGAAAAGTATGTGAAGGATGTTGGCATGTTATTAGTAGGATCGAATATTGCGCTATCAGACGAACAACTTTCAAAAGCTGATAAATTAAAAACTATAGGTTTCTTAGGAGACAGTAGACTTGTTATCAACAAAGCTTTATGTAATGAAAAAGGTATTGTGCTTTTCGATGATAAGAAAAACAAAGTCCATAATGTAGAGTTTATTCCTCGCCGTATGGCTGACTTTATCAATAATGGTGACACAGATCAAAGTAGGAACTTTCCAAACTTAACATTACCAAAAAAAATGAAAGGGCACCGTTTATTACATATTCATAAAAACGTACCTGGCATATTAGCAAATATCAATAATGTATATGCTGAAAATCAAATAAATATATTATCACAATTTTTAATGACTAGAGGTGATATTGGTTATGCAGTTACAGATATTGATAGTCATTACGACAAGAGACTCATTAAACAACTTAAAGAGATTGACAATACAATTAAATTCAGAATTTTATACAAGTAATACGAGGGCTGTCTATACAGCCCTTTAATTTTGCTGATCTATTTCTTTTTCGTACTTTCAGTGTTCATTCAACACTAATCATGAATAAATATTTACTTAGCTTTTTCGCTTGCTTGATGACCTGTATTACCCTGGCTGCGAGCAATGAACCTATTGATCCTAAAAAACCTGATAATAACCAACACTGGGATCTACTAAAGAAAACATTAAACTTTTCTTTTATTGATACAGATTTTAGTCTTTCCAAACATCAATACCCTACTAGTAGTCAGCTCGTAGACAAATGGACAGCAGAAGCTTGGCGAAATGAAACTATACATACGCAAGTAGCTTTTTGGAGTAATTTGACTACCTATAACGGTCAAAAAGTACAATTGAAAGTATCTGACCTACACGCTGGAAAAAATAAAATTTCCAAAGAAAACATTATTTTTGCTCCTGTTGCTTACGTACTTTCCGATGATCCAGGAGATTTAAAGCAAGGTTGTGGAATTGGTATAATACTCGACTCGACTCTTGTAGCCGATCGTATACAAAATACCAACACATTTACTTACGAAGCATTTGAAACACGTCCACTATGGCTCAGCATAAAAGTTCCAGAAAATACTGAAGCAGGTGTATATAAAGGCACTATTCAACTTATTATTGGAGATAAAAAAAAGCTCACATTGCCATACACAGTCACCATTATAAATCAAACATTACCATTGGCTCAGAATTGGGCATTCCATTTGGACTTATGGCAAAACCCTTATTCATCTGCAAGATATTACAATGTAGAACCATTTTCAGCAGAACATTTCAATCGTATTAAACAAAATATGCAGCGCTTAGCTAACGCAGGGCAAAAAAACATTACAGCATCTATCATATACGACCCTTGGAATAGCCAAACATTTGACAAATATGGAAGCATGATTAAGTGGATCAAAAAAAAGGATGGTACGTGGCTATATGACTACACAAATTTCGACAAATGGATTAATTTCATGCAAGATATTGGAGTGAAAGACTATATAAATTGCTATAGTATGATTCCTTGGAATCTATCTTTCTATTATTTTGATGAAGCAAGTGGACAAGATAAAGTATTAAAGGCAAAACCAAGTGAGGAGAATTATACACAGCATTGGTTACCATTTCTCAAAAACTTCTCTAAACACCTCAAAGACAAAGGATGGTTTGAGAAAACTACTATAGCTATGGATGAACGACCAATGGAAGATATGATTATGGCTATCAATCTCATTAAAAGTGCGGACAAAGACTTCAAAATATCTTTGGCAGGCTACTATCACCCTGAACTATCTGAAGACATTGTAGACTATTCTATTCCCTTGTTTACAGATATGGACGATGAGATATTAGCTACTCGTAAAGCTAAAGGTTACCACACTACATTGTACACCTGTTGTTCAGAAATTTTCCCGAATACATTTACTAGTAGCGGATATTATGAACCTACATGGCTTATGATAAACTCGGTTCAGAGAGGTTTTGATGGTTACCTAAGATGGGCATATGACTGTTGGAATAAATCCCCTCTAACAGATACCCGATTTGGGCCATGGTTGGCAGGAGATACCTACTTAATCTACCCGGGAAATGAAACGAGCATTCGATTTGAAAATATGATAGACGGTATTCAACAAGCGGAAAAAATAAGAATCCTTAGAGATCAATTTGACTCAAACCCTGAGGTCTCAAAAATGTTGACTGAAAGTATAGCCGCTTTCAGTAATAAGCATGTTCAAAGAGAAGATATCCCCAAACAAGTTAAAAGTCTAAAAAAAACACTAAATTCACTTCAAATTCAAAATTAAAGCGAAACTTTATAATAATATGAAAAAGATAATTTTATCCTTAGCAACTGCAGCTATACTTTTTTTGGGAGCTGATTTGGCTAATGCTCAAGTAAAATTTCCTCCTGCAAGTAGTACACAAACTATTATTCAAGGCTTAGGTATTAGAAATATTATTCTTACCTATCAAAGACCTAACATCAATAATAGAGTTGTATTTGGAGGTTTGGTACCCTATAATGAAGTATGGCGTACTGGTGCAAATAATATCCCCACAATCACACTAGATGAAGATGTAACTATTCAAGGTAATATTGTTCCTGCAGGAAATTATGGTATTTTCACTATTCCAACGCCTAATAACTGGACAATCATACTTAGCAAAAACCCAAAACAATGGGGAGCTTATCAATATAATCAAGAAGATGACTTTTTAAGATTTGAGGTACCTTCAGAGAAAACAACTGAAACAGTTGAATCATTTACAATGCAATTTGAGGATGTCACTACAACTTCTACTAAATTAACATTAGCGTGGGATAAAGTAAAAGTTGGTTTTACTATAGAAGCTGATCAGTCAAAAGAGATTATTGCAAGTATTGAAGAAGCGATGTTAGAAGATAATAAACCGTATTTTCAGGCGGCTCAGTATTATTTTTTCAACAATCTAGACAGCAAAAAAGCAGCGGAATGGATTATAGAAGCAGATAAAGGAAATTCTAAAGCTCCTCACATCAAATATTGGAAGTCGAGAATACTAGCAAAAGCTGGCGATAAACAAGGTGCGAAAAAAGCTGCTCAAGAAGGAATATCAATGGCAAAAAAGGCGAATAACACAGAATATGTGAAGCTAAATACAGAAGCTTTAAATGCAGTAAAATAAAAAATGGGCCTAAGGCCCATTTTTTATTTTACTGCATCATAAAGAATTTCCACAGGATGTTTTGCAATTTCTTGTGTACCATCTTTAATTTGATGTCGGCAGCTCGTACCCGGAGCCGCAATTAAGGTATTATTATCCTTATTCCTTATAGCAGGAAAAAGAACTAACTCACCTACTTTCATTGAAAAATCATAGTGCTCTTTTTCATAACCAAATGATCCAGCCATACCGCAACAACCAGAAGGAATACTCTTAACACTATTTCCTCCAGGTATTCTTAGTACTTGTTCTGAATAATGTTGGAGTCTCCAGGCCTTTTGTTGACAATGAGCATGTAATAAGATGGAATTATTAGTTTCGTGAAACTGATCCGATCGAATGTGACCACGTTCAAACTCTTTCCAAAGGAACTCTTCTAATATCATAGTGTAGGGCGCAATATATTGAGCATCCTCCATGAGATTTTCGTCTACAAGATCAATGTATTCATCTCGGAAAGTTAAAATAGTAGATGGCTCAATTCCAACCAAACATGTATTTTCATTTAAAATCGAAGAAAATAATTGAACATTCTTATTTGCAAGCTTTTTAGCATCTCGTAGCATACCTTTAGAAATCAAGGCACGACCACTGAACGAATGCTCCAGAACAACGACATTATATCCTAATTTTTCTAAAAGTAAAATTGCCTTCTTACCTAATTCGACATCATTAAAATTGGTAAATTCATCACAGAAAAAATAAACTGTACGTTCTGACTTAGTTATATCTGATGAATTTTCCCTACTAAAATACCATTTCTTTAAAGATTGCCTTGCAACAGTAGGAAGTGTCCTCTTTGGCGTAAATCCTAATAAATTCTTAATCCATTTGGCAGTAAATTGATTAGTTAATATAAGATTATAAAGAGTAGGAAAATAAGATGCAACTGCAGTCATCTTATCCACTTGTCCCACCAAACGTGTGCGCATGGGCATACCATTGGCATCATGATAAGCTTGTAAAAAATCAGCTTTCATCTTTGCCATATCCACATTAGAAGGACATTCTGATTTACAGCCCTTACAGCTCAAACATAAATCCATTACCTCCTTTATCTCTTTATGATCAAAAGGGTTACCCTTAGAAGAATGCGTTAAAAAATCTCGTAAAATATTAGCTCTAGCACGAGTCGTGTCTTTCTCATCACGACTAGCCATATAGGAAGGACACATGGTACCGCCAGAAAACTCTGTTTTACGGCAATCTCCAGACCCATTACATTGTTCAGCATGTTGTAAAATATTCTGACCATTATATCTAAATATGGTCTGGATTGACTTAGACTCTTGTTCAGGTTTATACCTTAAAAAAGTATTCATAGGAGGAGTGTCTACAATCTTGCCAGGATTGAAAATACCATTAGGGTCCCATTGATATTTTATATCTCTAAGAATTTTAAAATTCTTATCTCCTATCATAAATGGTATAAACTCACCTCTTAACCTCCCATCACCATGCTCTCCACTCAAGGAGCCACGATACTTCTTCACAAGTTTAGCAATTTCAAAAGCGATTTCTCGAAATAACTGATTACCATTTTTAGTTTTTAGATCAATTATTGGACGAAGATGTAACTCGCCTGTTGCTGCATGAGCATAGTGCACTGAGTATAAACCATAATTTTGAAGAATGACATTAAATTCTGCAATAAATCTAGGTAAATCCTCAACATCTACAGCCGTATCTTCAATTACTGCTACAGGTTTCGCATCACCTGGTGTATTAGATAATAATCCTAAACCAGCCTTCCTTAAGTTCCATACCTTCTTCTTGTCTTCTCCAATGATGAATGGAAAATAATATCCTAGCCCCTTACTCTTAAGATCATTCTTTACCGCCTCCACCTTTGAATACAATTCTTCTATACTATTCGCATCATACTCAACAATTAATACTGCAGCTGGATCCCCTTCTACAAAAAAACGATTTTGACTCTGTTCAAGATTATTTCGCGTACATTCAAGAATATAATGATCCATCAGTTCAGAGACTAAGGGATTATGTTTTAATACAATTAAATTAGCTCTTAATGCTTCATCTATTGAGTCAAAATGAATACATAATAATCCTGAAGGCTTAGTGGATAATAGATCAACATGTAATTTAATTTCTGTTATGAACATTAATGTTCCTTCTGATCCACAAATTAATTTACAAAAATTGAATAAGTCAGCTCCATAAACGAATGGTTCTGTATTCAATAGCATATCAATGGCATAGCCAGTATTTCGTCTCTTAATCGAACTTTTAGGAAATTGATCACGGATCTCATTTTGAACCTCATAATTACTCAAGGTAGATACGATCTGTTTATACAGCTGTCCTTCTAATGTTTGAAGAGCACACTTATCAAGAAGTTCTTCATACGTTAAATCTTTAAAATGAACACTTGAACCATCCGACAAAAAGCCCTTTAACTCGAGCGTATGCTCTCGTGTACTTCCATATATCAGAGAATTAGAACCACAAGAATTATTACCTACCATTCCTCCAATCATTGCTCTATTAGCTGTAGAGGTTTCTGGGCCGAAGTATAAACCATACTTTCTTAAGAACATATTAAGTTCATCACGTATTACACCAGGCTGAACACGCACCCACCGCTCTTCTTCATTAAGTTCAATAATCTTCGTGAAATATTTTGATACATCAACAACAATCCCATCCCCTACTACTTGGCCAGCTAATGAAGTCCCTGCAGTACGAGGTATCAAAGAAGTACGATTCGCTAAGGCAAATGCTATGAGTGTCTCAATATCAGATTCATCCCTCGGTATAGCTACCGCCAAGGGCAATTCCCGATAAGCTGAAGCATCTGTAGCGTAAATCGTACGCATGAGAACATCATAAAACAAATCCCCTTTAAGCTGATGGGCTAAGCCGTGTAGTTTCTCATTCACCACAGAAATATTAAGATCCCTTAATTTGTGTAGTATAGGTACTTTCGAATATTTTATCCGCATTATTTGTTTCAAAACCATCTCGACGATGGGCTGATGTTATCAGATGCTTTGGTAAGTCTTTATACTTAGGCAATACCAAACGTTCTGCAAATTCAACATAACTACCAGCTATTTCTACTTTTTTGTTATCGGAGAATAAGGCCTCATATAAAGCCGAGACAGTACTACTCTGACGCAATAGGCCATCTGCGCTCGTTTTAATAACACCTCCTGAATTATTCAACTTAACCCCTAATTTAATTAAGAACTCATTAAACTCCTCAAGCGTATTATACCCTTCCTTCAGTTCATGAATACTAATGGTATAATGATTTAAATAATACCTATTATAAATTACCCATGCCGCATATTCACTTTCCTCTAATAGCGTTGTATATTCTTCAGAAGTAGGAAGTCCCCACAAAGGCGTTTGCAAGAAAGCCGCTACCTCTTGACCATTAGTGAGGTCTAGACTATCTACCGGATCTTCTAATATAGATGAGGTATATTTATAGATTATTTCTTGTGCAAGTTCACTTAACTCAGAAACTCTCAACTCAGAAACAAAAATCCTTGGGTATTCAGATGATGGCGGCGAAAACCAATAAGCATTAAGCTTTTTACCTTCGAAATTAAAAAAATCTCTTTTTGTATAGCCGTATTCCAAGAAAATTTTTTCGAACGATGCCAATCCTAAATGCGGAACTCCTAATGTTCGAAATGCTATATGATCATTAACAATATCCTGCTGACTCTCTACCACACCTTTCTCAAGCAAAGCATTCGTAATTATATCAACGTCTACAACATTATTCCTATAATGTTCGAATAAGTCATTTAACACTATGTGTAAAGGTTTATTTTCATCAAAATACATATTGGTCTATTTAGAATTTATAATATAGTAAATCTAACAAATTCAATTATACTAAACAAAGGTAAAATAAAAGAAATATATACTGATTTAGATAAAAATTACTAAACAATGTTCAGAGCAATGGAAATATAATAGAATATTCTACAATTCATCTTTTAGTAAATCCATCAATTCTTCAGGACTAAGATTCATACTGACATTCCCATCTTTAGCAAAAGATATCTCTCCTGTTTCTTCTGAAACAACTACAGCTACAGCTTCAGAAACTTCTGTTACACCAATAGCAGCACGATGTCTAAGGCCAAATTGAGGAGGTAGATCCTCTGAATCGGATAAGGGTAGGACTGAACTAGCTGTCATGATTCTGAAGTCTACAATGACTACTGCTCCATCATGTAATGGATTATTCTTAAAAAATATACTTTCTAATAAACGTTTGGATACTGGAGCATCTATATACTCCCCACTAGATTGATAATATTCTTCATCAAAATGCCTTGAAAAAACAAGTAAAGCACCTGTTTTTGATCTAGACATACTTTTACAAGCGTCAACAATAGGTTTAATTTGCTCAGCATGATCACTACTAGTCGCTTTCTTACTTCCTAAAAAACTCAACAAGAACTTTTTACGTCGCATAGAAATGTTTTTACCAATATGCAAAAGAAATCTTCGAATTTCTTGTTGAAAAACAACAACTAGTGCAACAGAACCAACCGCTATAAATCCTCCAAATATTTCGGTCAAAAGACGCATCTCTAGCTGCTTCACAACCAAGTAAATACCATAGAACAATGCTACACCCATTAAGATATTAACAGCTATAGTACCCTTAATTAAACTATAAATATAATATATAATTACTGCCACTAACAAGATATCGAGAATATCGAGTAAGCGAAAACCATCAAAAATATTTGTAGTAAATCCTTCCATTGAAGTGCAATTTAAATAAAAAATCCTACTTTTCTTAAATACAGTCATATATTAAACATGAGTTAAATAAAGTAACTTATGTTTAAGTATAGACCTGTCAATATTATTATTTACATTTGTGTTTTTAAATACCAAGCATTATGACAAAATTATCTGTAAATATCAACAAAGTTGCTACACTTCGTAATTCTAGAGGTGGAAATATGCCGAATGTTTTAGCAACTGCATTAGCCTGCGAGCGTTTTGGTGCTCAAGGAATTACTGTACACCCTCGTCCAGACGAGCGTCATATTCGTTATAAAGATGTATATGATCTAAAAGCAGAAATCACAACTGAGTTTAATATTGAAGGTAATTGTCAAGAACAAAAATTCATTGATTTAGTATTAGCTAACAAACCGACGCAAGTAACATTGGTTCCGGATGCTTTAGGTCAAATCACTTCAAATCATGGTTGGGATACGGTAAAGAACCAAGGGTATTTAAAAGATATGGTTACTTTATTCAAAAAAGAAGGAATTAGAGTATCCATTTTTGTAGACCCTATTGTTGAAATGGTTGAAGCTGCTGCGGATACTGGCACTGATCGAATTGAATTATATACAGAAGCCTATGCTGAGCAATATGGATTTAATAAAGAGAAAGCAATTGAACCTTATTTCAAGGCTGCAGTCAAAGCACGTGAGGTAGGATTAGGACTTAATGCGGGACACGACTTAGATTTAAATAATTTAGCTTATTTCAACCAACACATTCCAGACTTATTAGAAGTGAGTATCGGTCATGCTTTAATTTCCGATGCATTATATCTTGGATTAGAAGAAACTATAAAACGTTACTTAGCAGCTTTAAAAGCATAAATAAAAAAGCCATTCCCGAGGGAATGGCTTTTTTATTTATGATTACTTTAGGATTAGTTAATTCCTCTAAATATTCTATTCCAACGTATTTTACTTAAAAAAGAACCATCTTTATCCCAACTTAACCAAGTAAATAAAGCTTTACCTACAACATGATCCTCAGGAACAAATCCAAAATCTCTAGAATCCAAAGAATTATCTCTATTATCCCCCATCATCCAGTAGTAATTCATTTGAACTGTATATTTATCTGATTTAACTCCATTCACATAGATTCCGTCATCACGCTTTTCTAACGTGTTACCTTCATAAATAGTTATGAGTGTTTCATATAATGGTAGTGTGAAATCATTTAATTCGATGACATCTCCTTTGCTAGGAACAGTGATTGGACCAAAGTTATGGAAGTCCCAGTTATACAGTTCGGACTTCGGAAAAGCAGCATTAGTATTTCCGAACATCTCAACTTTTGTTACATTCCCCCACTTCTCTACTTCAGCAATTTCATCCTTAGTGACAAATAGGATATAGATAACGTTTCCATTTTCGTCGTATTGAGGATAATACTCCATGCGTTTATCGATCAAAACTTTTTCATTCAACCCAGATCCGTCTGTATACACTATATATGCTTTTTGGACATCATTAGAATCATAACCTGGCTTGCCGTTAACCACGAGATTACCATTGTGCATTTCCACAATATCTCCAGGAATACCGACCGCTCTTTTGATATAATTCTCACGTTTATCTACCGGACGAAAAGTTTCTACGGGATAGTTAAATACTACAACATCATTACGCTCTATATTTTGAAAGCCTGGTAAACGCTTATAAGGCAAGGAGAACAATTCGGAATAAGCCTTTGTACCTGTAATAGGCATCGTGTGATGTGCAAAAGGGAAAGCAATTGGCGTATTTGGCACACGCGGTCCATAATTCAATTTACTAACAAATAAAAAGTCTCCAACTAATAATGATCTTTCCATCGAACCAGTAGGAATCATATAAGCTTCTATTAAAAAACCTCTAATCAATGAGGCTGCTACAGTTGCAAAAATAATAGCGTCTGCCCACTCTCTGCCAACAGACTTCTTATAAGGATACTTCTTTTTAAACTCTTCTGAATTTGATTGCCCCAGGTATTTAACACTTGGATCTCTTCCCCAAAGAGGTAATACAATAAAAGGCACTAATACAGCAGCGGCATTTTCCCAAAACCTTTGTTTTCCAAAAGACTTAATCAGTTCTAAGTATAACCCATAAAAAATAAAAACATTAACGATTGGTATAAATAGCAAAAACACCCACCATGTAGGACGTCCAACTAATTGTGCTGTTACATATTCTCTATAAAAAGGAATAATTGCTTCCCACCCTTTTTTTCCAGCCTTTTTAAATAAAAGATACAGACCGTATAGAGAAACAACTGTTAATATTCCAAAAATGATATACCACATATAGTAAGTTTTAATAATCAATAATAAATATTTTACTTCAATAGGCTCTTATTAATAGAAAAAAAATATAAAATTTTCTATACAATCCCATTAAAATCAAACATCTCAGTCACTTGATAAAATCCCTTTTTACCACTTAACCATTCAGCCGCTATTACAGCTCCTAATGCAAAACCTTCACGATTATGAGCAGTATGTTTAAATTCTATTTGATCTACTTCAGAACTATATAGAACAGTATGTGTACCAGGGACTTCTTCTATTCGTAGACTTTCTATTAATAATTCTTCAGGTTTATTAACTCTTGTCGACTCATCCGAACCTACAATCTCATTAACCCAAGAATTTTTACCATTATTATTTTCAATAATACCTTCAGCAATAGTAATCGCTGTACCACTTGGCGCATCCACCTTATGAATATGATGAATTTCTTCAACTTGAACATCATATTGTTTGTATGGGCTCATTGCCTTTGCCAATAGACGATTCACATGAAAGAAAACATTTACTCCGATACTAAAATTAGACCCATACAATAAAGATTGATTAGCCTCTTCACAAACTTCCTTAACCTCTTCTAGGTGCTCATACCATCCTGTAGTACCAACTACAAGTGCTAAATCTGCCTCAAAACATAATGAAATATTTTCAAGAGCAGCCTCAGGAGTACTAAAGTCGATAGCTACATCAGCTCCTCGTAAATCCTCTGCTTTAATATTTTCTCGATTTGCAGCATCTACAACTAGAACAACTTCATGACCTCTATTTAGGGCAAACTTTTCGATTAATTTTCCCATTTTGCCATAGCCTAATAATACGATTTTCATAATTGAGGTTTATTTCTGTTAAAAATTAAGTGTTATTTTAAGACCAGGAGCAAACTGATTCGTAAGTTTTGGACTATATGCTATCGCTGAAGTGGACAACATCGTCGGATTAATCTTCATGCCAAGATTGTCACTTATATTATATCGATTACGTAACATAGAGTCAGTATAAGCTTCCACGACATTCCCAGCCCACCACACAGCCGTAATCAATATGGTCATATCTCTATAGCGCCTATAGTTGTCGATACCACGCAACAAACCCGCATCCGACATGTTTTGTAAATCAGGATCAGGCGTTCCAACAGCATCTTCTCTGAATAATGCCTCTTTCTTAAACTTCTTATAGTGCCAGTTCCAATAATCAAATACAACGTAAGCCGTCACAAAGCCACCGTAAATAACTGGAAGCTTTATCCATACATACTTACCTCCATTGGTAATCTGTCCCCACCCCGGTAATATCGCAGATCGCTTCCATGCTACGCTTGATAAATGCTCTATATGAAGTCGAGTAGAGTCTTTAAGAATATCTTTATAATAGTACTTAGCACGTTCCTTCTCAGCCTTTTCTCTTGCTTTGCGCTCTGCTTTTGTTTCCTTCTTAACCGTATCTTGAACAACTACAGGTATTTCTTCTAGAGTTTTAGTACTATCATTGAACGATAACATCTTTAAAGTATCAACCTGTGCAGATGAAACAAATACACAAAATACAAATGATATGAGGAGAATTATTTTGGTCATTACCAATCTAAAAGTTCTAAAATACGACTCAGGTCATCTTCTGAATCAAAAGGAATTTCTATAGCTCCCTTCCCCCTAGCATTCTTAAGATTTAACTTCACACGCGTCGAAAATCTTGATGCCAAATCATCCTCAATCTTTTGGTATTGGAAATCAAGCTGTTTACCTGCTCCTTTTCCTTTCTTAGGCTTGATTTGTTCTTGAATATTACGTACAAGAATCTCCGCCATACGAACTGATAATCCTTTTTCAATAATCTCCTGAAAAACGTACAATTGTTTATCTACTTCTCCAACATTAATTAATGCGCGAGCATGTCCCATAGACAACTGTCCATCACGAATACCTGCTTGAATTACAGGTGGTAACTTAAGCAAACGCAAGTAATTTGTAACTGTAGATCTGTTCTTAGAAACACGATCTCCTAGTTCTTCTTGTTTCAAATTACACTCTTCGATCATTCTCTGAAAACTCAATGCAACCTCAATCGCATTTAAATTTTCACGTTGAATATTTTCGATAAGCGCCATCTCCAACATCTGTTGGTCATTTGCGGTACGGACATAAGCAGGAATATCATTAATACCCACTAACTTAGAAGCTCGCAAACGTCGCTCACCACTAATTAGCTGATATTGATTTTGCCCAACTTGACGCACAGTAATAGGTTGGATTAAGCCTTGCAACTTTATCGACTCTGCTAATTCCAGTAAGGCTCCCTCGTCAAAATCTGTACGAGGTTGGTAAGGATTGACATTGATATCATCAATTTTAATGAAATTGATACTTCCTGCAGAAGACACATTGACTTCAGCAGTTTCACGAGAAGTATTTTCTCGTGTACTCTTCATATCATCTTGCAAAAGCGCACCTAACCCTTTACCCAATCCTGTTTTACGTTGTAATGCTGCCATTATTATGAAATCTCCTCTTGTTTATTTTGTTCTACCAAACCGTTATTCTGCAATATCTCACGTGCCAAATTCAAATAATTGATAGCTCCTTTACA
>CANRHE010000027.1 GCA_947630335.1 uncultured Sphingobacterium sp. | reverse complement strand
AGCAAATTATGAATGTTAAACCCAGTATCATCTATACTCACCGAAAAGCTTATAGCACTATGATGCATCATATTTACCTTAATTCTATGTTGATGAAAAAGATTAAATATATGACTAAGGTTATCTTCTACAATAAATGAAAAATCCCTAGGTAAAATACTGATTAATACTTGATTTACTTTAAAGATAAACGAAGGAACAGGCAAAGTCTGGTTTGTTTTTTTTATTTTTGTCCCTTGTTCTTCTGGTTTAAGGAATGAGCGAACATTCAAAGTAATATTTTTATTTTGAAGTGGCTTGATAGTTTTAGGGTGAATCACCGTAGCGCCATAGTAAGTTAATTCTATGGCATCTGTGTAGGATAACTCAGGAATTAACTCGGTTCTTTCAAACCATTTAGGGTCAGCATTCAATACACCAGGTACGTCTTTCCAAATCGTAATATCTTCAGCATTTAAGCATGAGGCAAATATGGCAGCCGAATAGTCAGAACCTTCTCTACCCAATGTGGTCGTGAAATTTTCTGAAGTGGAGCCAATAAATCCTTGCGTGATAGCTACATGCTGATCCAAGATAGCGGGCAAATCTTTAGAAATACGTTCTTCTGTTAATTCCCAATCCACTTTAGCCTCTCTAAATGTGTTATCTGTATGTATATAATCACGAGCATCTACCCATTTCGTAGGGATATCCACCGATGAGCAATAGGCTGCAAGTATTTTGGAGGATAATAATTCACCTAACGATACAATTTGATCAAAAAGGTAATCATAGGAGTCTTGTGGTTCTTCCTCTAGGATCCATTCGATCTCTACGAATGAATTAATTAATTCGTCATATATAGCCGCGCTAGTATCTGGAAACAGTTCATTAAGAATAGTTAAATGTTCATTTTTAACCTCTTCTAATAAAGCAAAATAATCTCCATTCTGATTATAAAACGATTTTGTGACATCCTCAAGCTTATTGGTTGTTTTGTTTATAGCAGACACCACAACAAGCAGTTGAGATGATTTATATGTAGAAATTATAGAAGTTGCATTTTTGATGTTTTCCGCATTTTTAACGGATGCGCCTCCGAATTTAAAGACTTGCATTAATTACTTTTGAATTGGGTTAATAGCTATAGTTATAAAATACTTTTAATATACTCATGCCCACGAATATTTAATATATCGTTGATTGCTTGGTATGGAATTTCTAATCTTGTTGGACCTTCTGAATAGGGTTTAATTTCATACTCGTTGTAATGAATAATTAAACTGTTTTTTGTGAATCCAAAGTTATCATTTATGGCGAACTTTCCATCTTGAAAGAAAAAATCTTTGTCTAATGATGCATCTTTTGAGATTTTCTCTTGTTTACGAAAGTAATGTTCTGCTATTTGTCTAAATTCTTCTATTTTACTCTTTTGAAAGATGTCCTCAATAGTTATCGGTGTACGTCTATGTACATCAAAGTTTTTATACATACTATAATGTTGACCATGCGCACCACCAGAATATTCATTGATATGCGTTACAAGAGTTATTAGGATAGGAGTATTGAGTGTTATATTAGTATACACTTCTTTGTACCAAGCAGCACTAATAGATTTAATATTACTATCCCCCGCAAATTCATCAAAACCATCTATGAACGATTGAGCAGCCTCTGCTACCGTATTCTCTCCATCTATTAATATGTATTTTCTAATATTATCGTTGATTTTCTGATCAGAAAATTGAGGATACTTAATGAAGAAATAAGTAGTATCTATTCCATCTTCATTACCTACAAAATAAGGACTATATTCTCTGAATGATTTATAATCATACACTAGGGTATCATTAGAATTTTTTTTATACGAGGTAATATTAGAGTTCGTCGAACTCGTACAGGATACAAATAGTATAAATAGACCTATGTAATTTATTACTTTAAACATTATTTGTTTAAAAATTTAGGTTAACATTAATCCACTCTCCGTCAAACTTCGCATTATATTTACCGTAGAATTCTATTGCGGGTTGATTCCAATCCAGTACTTGCCACATCATGCCT
The DNA here is from genome assembly GCA_947630335.1 of uncultured Sphingobacterium sp. GTDB lineage: Bacteria > Bacteroidota > Bacteroidia > Sphingobacteriales > Sphingobacteriaceae > Sphingobacterium. Next base: position 19,990 of record CANRHE010000027.1, on the reverse strand, counting down.
GAATATTTCTTTTCTTTAGCATATTCTATAGTCCGATCTAATAATAATTTACCTATTCCTTTACCTCGATACGGCTCATGTACGATGAGGTCTTCTAGATATAAGCGTCTTCCTTTCCAAGTAGAATAACGTATGTAGTAAAGCGATAATCCAATTATTTTATCATTGTGCTCTGCAACAAAAGCACCCCAAACAGGATTAGAACCAAAGCCTGATTCCTTAAATTCCTCTAAACTGACGGTAACTTCTTGAGGAGCTTTTTCGAATTCAGCCAATTCATGTATTAGTTCCATCATCGGTTCGCAATCTTCTATTGTGGCTTTGCGGAGTTGAATATTCATTGAGGGTGTTAATTATTTTGCTTTAAAATGTTTGATTGTACGCGTGCCAAAAATTGTACTTCCTAATCTGACCATGTTACTTCCTTGCTCTATCGCGATCGTATAATCGGACGACATACCCATAGATAATGTATCAAATGAAGATTCCGTTCTAAAATAACTTGTTTTTATTCCGTCAAAAAGCATTTTCAATTCATAGAAATCTTCTTTTATTTCCTTTTGATTATCCGTATTAGTAGCTATTCCCATTAACCCTCTAATACGTATGTTATGAAGTTCAGTATACTCCTGACTTTCTAATAACTCAATGACCTCTACGTGATCAAGTCCGAATTTTGTTTCTTCTAATGAAATGTCAATTTGTAATAAACAATCAATTACTCTATTGTTTTTTTTCGCATGCTTATCAATTTCCTTAAGTAGTTTTAAGGAGTCTACCGATTCAATTAAAGCTATAAAAGGTGCTATGTACTTAACTTTATTAGTTTGAAGATGCCCAACCAAATGCCATTCTATATCCTTAGGTAAAGCCTCATATTTATCAACTAGTTCCTGAACAAGATTTTCACCAAAAATCCGTTGTCCTGCTTCATAAGCTTCTAGGATATCTTCATTTGGTTTTGTCTTCGAAATAGTTACTAAAGTTACACCTAGAGGTTGTAATTCTTGTTGTATATCTTGAATATTTGCCGTTATGCTCATTTTTTAACTAATTTTTGGGAGATATTTATTAGATACAAAGATACCTATTACAAAGGCATTTCGTAAATTTGTTCAAATTTAAATAATGAAACATTTAGTTTATATTCTATTTACAACGTTTTTTTTACTTTTTTCTTGTGCAAAACAAACTCCTAAAGGGATTTTGTCTGAAGAGGAAGCGGTAGATTTATTTACAGAGGTCTCTTTAGTAGATGCTTATCTCAATACATTACCATTAGATAGCGGACGTAAAGTGTTACCAGTATTGTATGATAATCTATTTAAACAGTTTGGTATCGATTCCAACCGGTTCAAACAAAATGTTGATTTCTATTACGGTAATCCTCTCTTGACGGAAACAGTTTATACCAAAGTTGGCGAAAAACTAATGGAATATGAAAAGGGATATCGTTATGAAGACTCTGTTCGTAATGTTTTTGTTCAAGATAGTATTCAGTATATTTCTAATTTACAACGTTTGCATCGTGAACGATTAGATATTCTCACCAATTACACAAAGGATACAACGTCCTTTACCTATAAGAGTAATGGAGTTGATTTCTTTGATCGTAATAATTTACGACTTAATGCCTACGGTATACAAGCTCCTGCAATTATTGAGGAGGTCAAACCAATTAACGAATCTACTACTAGTAGTGATTTACCATCAATCGAACTAGAAGAAGAGAGTGTCCTAGATACAGCCGTTGAAAGTAATATACAAAAAAAAGAAGTATTAAGAATCAAAAAAGATTCTATGATCCAGAAGCGACGTGAGTCGACGCTGTTACAAAATAAAATAAAAGCCACAACACAATAATGATTTATCCGCAAAATGCAATTGATAAATTAGGTTTTACAGAAATTAGAAACTTAATTAAGGAAAAGTGCTTGAGTGATTCTGGGAGGCAAATGGTGGATAAAATCCAACCTCAGATTAAGCCTGATCAGATAAAACGTTTCTTAGCTCAAACCAATGAATTTAAAGATTTATTGTTACATGATTCGCCTGTGCCAGTCGATCATATGTATGCAATTAAACCACTCGCAGAAAAGGTAAAGGTGGAAGGAGCTTATTTGGGAGAGGATGAGTTGTATCGTATGCTACTTTCTTTACGTACAGTATATGCTATAATTCGTTATTTTAATGAACGCGAAGGCCAATATGTTAATCTTGAATTACTATTCGAGCATTTGCCCATTGAAAAATCGATCATCCGTTCTATTGAACAAGTTTTAGATGATCATGGTCGACTTAAAGACAATGCTTCTAAGTTATTACTAGAGTTAACTCAACAAATACTTAAGTCAGAGCAAGAGGCTCGAAAACGATTGGATACCGTTTTTAAACAAGCTCAAGCTCAAGGTTGGACTGCAGATGGTGGCTTGACTATACGTGATGGTAGATTAAGTATTCCCATATTAGCAGAGAATAAACGTAAATTAAAAGGTTTGATTCATGATGAATCGGCTACAGGCCAAACTGTATTTATGGAGCCTGAAGAAGTATTTCACCTTAATAATAAGGTGAGAGATCTTTCCTTTGAACGCAGAAGGGAGGTCGTGCGGATATTGACGGCGCTCACTAATGATTTACGTCCGCATGTACCTTTATTATTGTCTTATCACAGCTTGTTGACAAAACTAGATTTCGTTCGCGCCAAAGCATTATTTGCAATAGATATCCAAGCTACGATGCCGATTTTGTCTAAAGATCCTATCATTAATCTAGTTCAAGCAAGACATCCTATATTGCATATTAATGCATTGAAGTCCAAAGGACAATCTGTAGTTCCTTTAAATATTAAAATAGATGAAACGGATCGAATAATACTTGTCTCCGGTCCTAATGCAGGGGGTAAATCTGTCTGCATGAAAACTGTCGGACTTTTACAAATCATGGTGCAGTCTGGTTTATTAATTCCTGCTGATGATATTTCATCAGTCGGGGTGTTTAAACAGATTTTTGCGGATATTGGAGATGATCAATCGATAGAATCTGACTTAAGTACATACAGTGCTCATCTATCCAAAATGAAGCACTTTACTACATTTGCTAATGGCCGTACACTGATATTGATAGATGAATTCGGTACAGGTACGGATCCTTTATTTGGAGGACCCATTGCTGAAGCGGTATTAGAGCAACTCAATAAGAAACAAGTGAAAGGGGTGGTTACCACTCACTATTCCAATTTGAAAGTGTATGCGAGTCATACCGAGGGATTAGAAAACGCTTCTATGCTTTTTGATAATCAAAATATGCAACCGATGTATATCCTCCAAGTAGGAAAGCCTGGTAGCTCATATGCTTTTGAGATTGCTCAAAAAATAGGTCTTTCTAAAGAAATACTAGATTCGGCGAAAGATAAAATTGGTGTGCAACAAAAGAAAGTAGATTCCTTATTGATTGATTTAGAGCGTGATAAAAAGGAAGTTATTGATACGAAGTATGCAATTTCTAAGCGTGAGAAAGAACTTATTGATATCAAAGCGAAGTACGATGAATTACAGTCGTCACTAGAAGAGAATAAGCGAGAGATTATTCGAAAAGCCAAAGAAGAGGCTAGGGTAATTTTGAAAGACGCCAACAAGCTAATCGAGAATACTATTGCGGAAATAAAGTCCTCAAATGCCGAAAAGGATAAAACTAAAGTTTTGCGATCTACGCTCAACCAAGCTTTAGATAAGCATACGACTGCCCTTAAAAAAGAAAATAAACCTAAAACTATACCTGTTGCTGAGCAATCGGAACTCTTTGTAGGGGACTGGGTGAAGATAGAGGATTCTGGTTCGGAGGGAGAGATTTTAGAAATTACGAAAAATGGTAGTCTAATCATCGCGCTAGGTGAATTAAGAACAGTAGTTAAGAAAAATCGTGTATCTAAATTAAGAAGTAAGGAAAAGTCAAAGGCTATTAAGAGACAATCAGGCGTGAGCTCAGAGTCGATAGCAGATTTTCGTCCAGAAGTGGATGTACGTGGTATGCGAACTGAAGATGCCTTGCAACAAATTGAATTGGTATTAGATCGTGCAGTTATGATAGGCTATCCTTCATTAAAGATTGTTCATGGTAAAGGTGATGGAATATTACGCAAGTTTGTTCGTGATTATTTGCGCAAATATAACCATGTAAGTCGTTTTGAAGACGAGCATGCTGATCGAGGTGGAGATGGTATTACCTACGCTTATATTGGATAAAATATCGACTTCTCTCTAGTCAAGATATTGTCCTTTAGAATCCCAAATGCTGAGGTTTGATATCTTGATTAGTGCCTTAATAACATGCTATAGTTGTTTGTATTACCGTGTTTTTTTACATGTATTACTAACTTATTAAAAGTTACGGATAGGGGAAGTTTTGCAGTCTACTTGTTCGAGAGTTCTTCGAGAAATCTTAGTTATTGTTCTAGATAGAATCGGCACATGTCCTACAGTTCTTCGAGTGGGCTTCGAGTGTTGTTCGACTACGACTCGAAGCCCACTCGAAGCCCACTCGAAGAGTTGTCGAAGGATCATCGAACAAGTCTCGAAGAGGTCTCGAAGCAGTCTCGAAGAGTTGTCGAAGGATTGCCGAAAACGTATATCTTCCTCAGCACCTGTAGATGGAATCCAGAAAATTAAGATTATTGTTGGTATTTAAACACTTTTTTGAATTGAAGATGATAGAAGTGAACTTTAGTTCTTGATATTTGATATTTTTAGGTCATTAGAACGGTCAATTGTAGTAATATACAACAAAAGTACGTTTAAATAAATTCAGTCGTTCAAAAAGCTTTAAAATGATTTATAAGTATTGGATTTATTTATAGGTTTAATACTTATTTTAAGTATTAAAATTCATTAATGAGTTACCTTCTTATTAGTATGGACAATACGCTATATATAACAATTAATAGCATTTTTATAAAAAGGTTGTTTGTGCATCTTAAAATAACAAACCTCCAAGAATACTATTCTTGGAGGTTCATAAAACTAATTATTAACTTAAATTATGAAATTATAACCCTATAACGTTTGGTTAATAGGATATTATATACACTCCATGCATTTTAACAAATGTTTAACAAAACTTTATTGAAATACACTAGGAGTTTATTGTCTTTTGTTTTTTTCCAAGGATGGACAAATAAGTATAACCTAAAAATCCACATAATAATGAGGCTAAGAGTACTGCTAACTTCGCTTCTTCGATGTGTAGTGGATCTTTAAAAGATAACATCGCAACGAAAATTGACATCGTAAAACCAATTCCGCCTAATAAGCCCACCCCAAATATATGTTTCCACGTAGCGCCTTCTGGTAAGTTGGCTATTTTGCTCTTAACACATATCCAACATGTCAATAGTATACCTGCTGATTTACCAACTAATAAACCCAATATAATACCTAAGCCCATAGTAGAGGTGAGGCCTCCAATCATTTCGCTATGAATCACAATAGCGGTATTCGCAAATGCGAAAATTGGAATAATAATGAAGTTTACAGGTTTTACTAAGATATGTTCTAGTTTTTCTAAAGGAGATTCTTGATCGTCTGGAGTAGTAGGCAGTGTCATTGCTGTCAATACGCCTGCTATTGTTGCGTGTATACCCGAATGATGGATGAAATACCACATGAAAATTCCAGGTATAATATAAAAAAGAATATTTTTGACGCCGAATTTATTGAAAGCCATTTGCAAAATAAATATACCAAAAGCTATCAATAGATAATTATAATGAAGCTCTCCAGAGTAGAAAATAGCAATTACTAAAATGGCTAATAAATCATCTACGATAGCTAATGCCGCTAAGAATATTTTTAAACTTGCTGGAGCTTTTGAGCCTAACATAGAGATCACCGCCAATGCAAATGCAATGTCGGTAGCCATCGGAATTCCCCAGCCATGGTGTGTCGGTTGATCGTGATTTAATAACCCATATATTAATGCAGGGATTAAAGCACCTCCTATAGCAGCAAAGATTGGTAATGCAGCTTTCTTCGGAGAAGCTAATTCACCTTCTACCAGTTCACGTTTTATTTCTAATCCGACTAACAGAAAGAATATAGCCATCAGTCCATCGTCAATCCATTGTTTAATTGAGTAGTTTAATTGAATGGATGTACTTTCATAACCAACTTTGGTGTCAAAAAAACTAAGCAATGAGGGGCCTAATGGAGAGTTTGCGGTTATTAATGCTAATATTACACATGAGAATAAAATAATACCACCGCCCGTACTGGAGTCTAGAAATTCTTTGAAGGATTTTAAATTTATAAGTTTTGACATACTATAATTATTTAACGTAATAGTTTAGGGTGTTTTTTTTAAGGTCAAATATAAATTAACTTTTGTAGTTAAACCATTTGATAAGTTCTTTTATTGACGCTTTCTTTCCATACATCAATATTCCAACTCTATAAATTCGTGCAGCAACCCATGTAGTGAATATAAATCCGATAATTAAAAGAGAAGCTGAAGTTATTATTTGCCACGTCGGAACACCAAAAGGAATACGCACGAGCATAGCAATAGGAGAGGTGAATGGTATAAAGCTCAACCACGTTGCTACAGAGCCATGTGGGTCATTAATGAGAACGCCGAATGATAGCGCATAAGTTAGTAATAGGGGCATGGTAATAGGCATAGTGAATTGTGTGGCTTCTGTCTCACTATCAATTGCGGAAGCTACCGCTGCAAATAAGGCACTATATAATAGGTATCCTCCTAAGAAAAATATAAAAAAACAAATTACAATTTCAGAAATATTTACGGAGCTTAAGAGGGACATTACATCATTTTGAGCCATAATATCTGATGTCGAATCTATAGTAGAGCTTGTATTCTGGGGTGATGAGCCCATTATTTGTTCTTGTAAGTCATCTTTACTAACTAAAAAGGTAGAAGCAGCGCCTGCTAAGAAAAGACTAAGTAATAGCCATAGGAAGAACTGTGTCAATCCGACCAGGCCAATACCAATTATTTTACCTAACATTAATTGAAAAGGTTTGACCGAAGATATGATGACCTCAATGACACGGGAAGTCTTTTCTTCAATAATTCCGCGCATGACTTGTGAACCGTATAGGAATAAGGAAAGGTATATTAAAATGGATAATGTAATCGCAATGCCCATGGCTACCTCTGTATTACTTTCTTTGGTATCTCCATTTTCGGAAATTTCTTTAGCATTAATGGTTACATCAGAATTAATTTCATTAATATTTTCTACGTTAACGCCTAGTTCCTCTAATTTGTAATTTCTTAATACTGTAGCCAGTTCATTTTGTATTTCGCGCTGAGTGGATATATTAGGTTTGTTGGAGGATAGAAACTCTACCGCTTTTGTGTCGTAAAAATCTGAAGGAATTAATAATATGCTAGTATTATTGCTTTCTTCTTTTAGAGTTTCTAATTGAAGTTGTAAATCTTTATTTTCGGTTATAAAGGTTACATTCTTATTAGACTCTAGTTTATTTCCGACACTACCTTCTTGATCCACAATATAGACGATACCATGAGTCTCATCGAAGCTTTTCTTTGTTAAGTATATAATACCCACATAAAGAGCTATAAAAAATATAGGAACTAAAAAAGTAGTTAATAAGAACGAACGTTTTCTTACACGAGTGGTATACTCTCTTTTTATAATGAGTATTATTTTATTCATGAGTAGTTACTTTTTCGATAAAAATATCATGGATAGAAGGGATTATTTCTTGAACCTGTAGGATTTCTATTTTTTCTAACAAGTAGTATATAGCTTGATTCAGCGTGACATCATTGCTGAGCTTTATGATTAGTTGTGATTGCTCCTGATAATGATTATTAGAAATTATAGTAAATAGAAAATTAGCTTCAATCGGTATAAAAGATTGATAATCTATTTTGTATGTGTGTGTGGCGTATTGCTTTTTTATGTCTTTAACAGCGCCATCTAATACTTTCTTAGATTTATTGATTAAAGCAATATTGTCACATAGTTCTTCAACCGATTCCATTCTATGTGTAGAGTATATAATTGTTGCTCCTTTTTTGTTGAGCTCCAAAATTTCGTCTTGAATAATTTGGGCATTCACTGGATCAAAACCAGAGAAGGGTTCATCTAAAATTATTAAACTAGGATTATGTAATACAGTGGCTACAAATTGTACTTTTTGTTGCATCCCCTTACTTAAGTCCTCAACTTTCTTGTTCCACCAAGTGGAAATGTCTAGTTTTTCAAACCAATAGTCTAATCTTCGTCTAGCTTCTATTTTGCTTAATCCTTTGAGTTGAGCAAGATAAATCATTTGCTCTCCAACCTTCATTTTTTTATACAATCCTCTCTCTTCAGGAAGGTAACCAATCTCTTCGATATGGTGAGGACTTAATACTTCATTATTAAAGTATATTTCGCCAGCATCTGGTGCTGTAATTTGGTTAATAATACGTATCAAAGAAGTTTTACCTGCACCATTGGGTCCGAGTAAGCCAAATATTTTACCCTCAGGTATATATAAAGAGACGTCATCCAGTGCGCGGTGGTCTGCATACTGTTTGATAATATTTCTGATTTCTAACATTGAAAAAAATTGAGTTACTAAAGTAATAAAAAAGCGACTATCTTTTAGGATTAGGGCATGTAAATTATTAATCTAAAAAAATAATTCTACCTTTGTTTATGCTTGTAAAATCCGCAGAATTTGTTTGTAGCAATACTCAGGTTGATAAATTACCTGACCCTAATTTACCAGAATATGCTTTCATAGGGCGTTCTAATGTAGGTAAATCTTCATTAATCAATGCGTTGACGAATAAGAAAGGGTTAGCGAAAACGTCCCAAAAACCTGGTAAAACACAATTGATTAATCATTTCATAATTAATAATGATTGGTATTTGGTTGATTTGCCTGGGTATGGATATGCGCAGACTTCCAAAAAAAATAGAGCAGATTGGGAGAAGTTTATTCGGAAGTATCTTTTAAGTAGAGAAAATCTTCAGTGTATTTTTGTTTTAATTGATAGCCGTTTGGAGCCCCAAAAAATAGATCTAGAATTTTGTTGCTGGCTAGGAGAGCGTGGACTACCGTTTATGCTTATTTTCACAAAGGCTGATAAGCAGTCTGGTGTCAAGTCAGATCAAAATGTCGCAAAATTTAAACGTGCTTTATTGAAATGGTTTGAGGAAGTACCTCATCGTTTTGTTACATCTTCCGAAACCCGTTTGGGCGTTGACGAGGTGTTACATAAAATTGATGAAATAAATAATGGATTTAGTACACCTACTTCAGTAGGAGAGTAGAGTAATGAAGAAATACATGTCATTGGTGCTTTTTGCACATAGTATATTTGCCTTACCTTTCGCAATTATTGGTTTTTTTTTAGCGGTTAGTACCACTTCATTTAGTTTCGAATGGAAATTATTTCTTTTGATGCTTGTTTGTATGGTTACAGCGCGTAATGCTGCGATGGCTTTTAATCGTTTTCTGGATAGAGATGTGGATGCGTTGAATCCACGTACAGCAATTCGTGATATACCTTCAGGACGTGTCAGCCCATATGAAGCGTTAATTTTTACAATTATCAATTGCATAGTATTCATTGGAGCTACATATTTCATTAATCCACTATGTCTTATTTTGTCCCCAGTGGCATTATTTGTGGTTTTGTTCTATTCTTATATGAAGAGAATTTCACCATTATGTCATTTGGTATTAGGATTAGGATTGGGTTTAGCACCAGTAGGAGCTTACTTGGTGGTAACTGGTGAATTTAATATTGTTCCTATTTTTTATGGACTGGCTGTATTGACGTGGGTTAGTGGCTTTGACATTATATATGCTTTGCAAGATGAAGAGTTTGATCGCGAGCACCACTTGAATTCGATCCCTGCAAACTTTGGAGGGGTGAATGCGTTAAGGATATCTAAAGGATTACATGTTTTATCTTTTCTGTTTGTTCTTTTGCCGGCATTATATATACATGTAGGAGTGTTTTATTATTTAGGAGTGTTGCTTTACGGTGGTTTACTGATCTATCAGCATCGTATAGTATCGCCTACAGATTTGTCTAAAGTAGATCGAGCTTTTATGACGACTAACGGGATTGCTTCCGTTATTTTCGCTTGTTTTTTTCTATTAGACGTCCTATTTTCATAATAATTTACATTTTTTATGGATTAATGACATAAATAATTGTCTTTCCATTTTGAAATAATAATATTTGCAAAAATCTTAAAAAGTAAATGGCTAAAAATTTATTAATAGTAGAGTCGCCAGCTAAGGCAAAAACGATAGAAGGATATCTAGGGGGGGATTTTTTAGTAAAATCAAGTTATGGCCATATTCGTGATTTGGTTAAAGGAGACGATGCTATTGATACAGCCAATAAGTTTGAGCAAAAGTATGAGGTTCCAGCTGATAAAAAAGCTGTAGTTAGTGAATTGAAGAAATTGGCTAAGGCAGCAGAAACAGTGTGGTTAGCGTCCGATGAGGACCGTGAGGGAGAGGCTATATCTTGGCACTTATTCGAGACATTAGGACTGAATGATGATAAAACCAAACGTATCGTTTTTCATGAGATCACGAAACCAGCCATTCTAAAAGCTATCGAGAATCCACGTAAAATTGATTATAACCTAGTACATGCTCAACAAGCAAGACGTGTACTCGACCGATTAGTAGGGTTTGAGTTATCGCCCGTGTTGTGGCGAAAAGTAAAACCTTCGCTATCTGCTGGACGTGTTCAATCTGTAGCTGTTCGCTTATTAGTGGAACGCGAAAGAGAATACAATCGATTCAATGCTGAGGCTGCTTATAAAGTAGTGGCTGTTTTTTTAACAGGTAAAGGTAAAGAGTCTTTCAAAGCGGAGTTACCTCATCGATTTGTGACTAAAGTAGAAGCTAAACAATTTCTGGAAGATTGTATTAAGGCTTCCTTTTCGATTGCTACTCTTGAGAAAAAGCCAGCAAAGCGTAATCCCGCAGCACCGTTCACGACGTCAACATTACAACAAGAAGCTAGTAGAAAATTAGGATTCTCTGTTGCGCGGACGATGCAAGTTGCGCAAAGATTATATGAAGCAGGGCATATTACCTATATGCGTACCGACTCGGTAAACCTTTCCGATACGGCAATTACTGCAGCAGAAGAAGAAATTCGAAAAGCCTATGGTGATCAATACCATAAGTTGCGAAAATATAAAACAAAAGCAGCCGGTGCTCAAGAAGCGCATGAGGCTATTCGTCCTACTTATTTCTCAGCTCATACTATTGAGGGGGATTCTTCGGAGAAAAGACTCTATGAGCTTATATGGAAACGCGCTATAGCGTCTCAAATGAGTGAGGCAGAATTTGAGAAAACATTAGCTAAAATTAACGTATCTACCCGTTCTGAATTGCTAAGTGCATCTGGAGAGATCATGAAATTTGATGGTTTCTTGAAAGTGTATATGGAATCTACAGATGAAGATACAGATACTGCCGCTGATGATGATTCGGACAACTCCTTGTTACCGCCTTTAGAAATAGGGCAAACGCTAACATTGAAAGATTTAACAGCTACGGAGAGGTTCTCTAGACCACCAGCTAGATATACAGAGGCATCATTGGTCAAAAAATTAGAAGAATTAGGTATCGGTAGACCTTCAACATATGCTCCTACTATCTCAACGATTCAAAATCGTGGGTATGTGGTGAAAGAAGATCGTGATGGTAAACCTCGTAATTATACTGTTTTATCTGTTGCAGACTCTGCTGTTACGGAAATTGTTAAGACAGAAATGACCGGAGTAGAGCGTTCCAAAATGTTTCCTACTGATATTGGTGTATTAGTTACCGACTTCTTAGTAGAGCATTTTAAAGATATTGTTGATTTTAATTTCACCGCTACTGTAGAGAAGGAGTTTGATGAAATCGCATTAGGAACGAAGGAATTGTCGACTATGTTAGAGAATTTCTACCGTCCATTCCATGAAGAGGTACAAGATACATTAGAAAACGCAGATAGAGCGACGCATGAGCGTGAGCTCGGGATTGATCCAGTATCTGGAAAACCAGTAAGTGTACGTGTTGGTCGTTTTGGTCCATTAGTCCAAATAGGATCAGCTGATGATGAAGAAAAACCTCAATTTGCGTCCTTGCGTAAAGGTCAGATGATTGAGACTATCACCTTCGAAGAAGCTATGGAATTATTTAAACTTCCGAAAAAGGTAGGTATGTTTGAAGATACAGAAATGACTGTAGCTATTGGTCGTTTTGGTCCTTATATAAGACATAAATCTGCATTTTATTCCCTGCCAAAAGATCTAGATCCATTGGATGTAACACAAGAACAAGCGATTGAGATCATAGAAGTTAAACGTCAAAAGGATATCGATAAAATTATTCGTGTGTTTGACGAAAACCCTGAAGCTCAGATCGAAAATGGGCGTTGGGGACCATTTGTGCGTTTTGGAAAACAAAATTTAAAAATACCAAAGGGTACAGATGTAACGACTATTACGTATGAGGATGTTTTGAAGTGGGCGGAGGCAGATCCAAAAGCTCCAAAAACTGCGAAAGGATCAAAAGCTACAGCTACGAAAACAACTAAAGCAAAAACAACAACTAAAAAGACTACTGCACCTAAGAAGGCAGCTGTTAAAAAGAAATAGAATGAAGAAAGATCTACCTCTTAATATAGTTGAGAATATATCTATTGCAGTGGTGTTAGAAAGCGAAACACCCGAGTCAAAGAATTGGTCTGTTTATTTAATAAATGAAAAAAACATTCCTTTACACAATGTATTAGTAAGTTCTAAAGGCTTTGGCATTAAAGATGGAAAAGAGGTGAAGACTTCAGTTCTAAGACATTTTATTGGCGAAGTAAAGCCATCATCATTTGTGAGTATTGAAGCGATCACAGAAGAAGTATTTGGATTAACGAATGAGTATTGGTTAAGTTATTATATTGATAATACCATATTTGACAAAAAATATATTTTCTTACCAGAGAGTATAGTTGAAGAGAATTTGATTCGTATTCCGCTCATAAATAAAGTAGGTGTTCTAATTGGAGGGAACAATTAATGGTTAGAAATAATTTTATTATAGCTATTGATGGTTTTTCTTCTTGTGGAAAGAGTACACTAGCAAAAGCTTTAGCTAAAGAACTAAATTTTGTTTTTGTTGATTCTGGCGCTATGTATCGTGCTGTTACTTTATACTTTTTAAGAAATAGTATAGATATTAGCAATAGAGATGCTGTGAATAAGGCTTTAAAGGAGATTAAAATAGATTTGATCCCTTTATCCAATAGTATCCAAATCATGTTAAATTCGGAAGATGTATCCGCTGAAATTAGACAGATGGAGGTATCTTCTCAAGTTAGTGAAGTCAGTACTATAAAAGAAGTGCGTACTGCTATGGTCGCGCAGCAAAAGGAGTTAGGGGAGAGACGAGATATCGTGATGGATGGTCGCGATATCGGTACCACCGTTTTTCCAGATGCAGATTTGAAAATTTTTATGACGGCTAGTCCAGAAGTACGTGCTCAACGTCGTTTGGAAGAGTTGCTTGCTAAAGGTGAGCAGGTAGTTCTTGATGAAATAAAAGAAAATTTGGCCCATAGAGATCATATCGACTCAACGCGAGAGGAAAGCCCATTACGTCAGGCAGAGGATGCCATTGTATTAGACAATTCCAACTTGACTCCTGAAGAGCAGCTGAAGTTTGTTTTAAATCAAGTCAAAATTATTAGAGGTAAATAATTCTATTTACTTTATATAATCTTAATATTTTATTGATATTTACTTCTTTGTTCATTACTATCTTTGGACAAAGAAGTATTATGAAATTGAAATTTATATTAATGGCAGTTTGTCTGTCATATGGAGTTGTTCATGCTCAACAATTTGCAAAGGGTGTAGTTTATAATGACATCAATAAAAACGGTAAAAAGGATAGAAATGAGAAAGGACTTGAATCTGTATCTGTCAGTAATGGCCGCGATGTTGTATTAACAAACTCAAAAGGTGAATATCAACTTCCTATAGGAGATGATAATATTATATTTGTTATCAAACCTTCTGATTATATTTTTCCTTTGGATAATAATAATTTACCTCAGTATTATTATATCCATAAGCCTAACGGAAGTCCTACACTTAAATATAATACCAGTAAACCTACTGGTAAGATTCCTGCCAGTTTGGATTTTCCGCTGTATGAGAATAAGGAAGATACTCATTTTCGGGCTTTAGTTTTTGGAGATCCTCAAGCCTATACTTTGGATGAGATTACCTTTTTTAAAAAAGGAATTGTCAATGAGTTAGTAGGAACTCAGGATTTTGCTTTTGGTATTAGCTTAGGGGATTTGGTTGGCGATGATTTAATACTGCATGATCCTTATAAGGCTGCAGTCCAAGAAATAGGCGTTCCTTGGTATAATGTAATGGGTAATCACGATATGAATTACGATGTCAAAGTAGACTCCTTATCGGACGAAACTTTTGAGTATCATTTTGGTCCAAATAATTACTCTTTTAATTATGGAAATGCACACTTTATAGTTTTGGATAATATTATATATCCGAATCCTAGAACAGGAAAGGGCTATTTAGGTGGATTTAGAAAGGATCAACTAGATTTTGTAGAGAATGACCTTAAGCATGTCTCCAAAGACAAATTAATCGTTTTGTGTTTTCATATTCCATTGCAGCACAATAATTCCGATGTATTCAGAAATGAAGATAGACAACGTCTATTTGATATTTTAGCGCCGTTTAATAATACAGTTTCGCTGTCGGCCCATACGCATTATCAACAGCAACTATTTTATGACAAAAAAGACGGCTGGAGGCAAGAAAAGCCCCACCATGAGTATAATGTTGGAACAACTTCGGGCGATTGGTATTCTGGAGAGATGACACCCAATAATACACCAAGCTCTACCATGCGAGACGGAACTCCCAAAGGATATGCTATTATGAACATCAATGATAATCAATATTCATTTGATTACAAAGTAGCTAATAAAACAAAGGATTACCAAATTAACGTCATAGTACCCTCAGTTATAAAGTCTAAATATTTGAAACAATACCATGTTTATGCAAATTTCTTTATGGGGAAAGAAGGAGATGATGTTCAGATCAAAATTGATAATGGGCCTTGGAAAGCGATGAAATACGATCTTATGGCAGATCCAAGTTATCAATACGAAGTCTTGAAGTTTGATAATGCTACAGCGCTCAAAGAAGCTAGACGGCCTTCAAATCCAACCTTATCGACTCATATTTGGAGCTTTCGATTACCTGCTAATCTTAGTATTGGTCAACACGTGATTGAAGTGAAAGCTAAGGATATGTATGGTAAAGTACATCACCAAGAGGTCAATGTCGAAGTAGTAAAATAAATTTTAATTAGTTATACCTAATGAAAGCGCTAGTATTTGCTATGATACTAGCGCTTTTTTGTATTTATAATTTTAATTTATGGATGCTAAATTAGGATTTAGTTGTTTTTTTACCTTTCTTGTAATAGAAAGTAGAATTGTATGTATAAGATAAGTTTTATAAATTTTTTGAAATTTGAGAAGAGATATTCTTCTTATACGATTATAGCATATGATAAGGAAATACAAGATTTTGAGAATTTTTTAACACTTGAAAATGTTTCTTTCGAGGATGTAGATCATAAATTATTGCGTTATTATTTCTCTACATTACGAGAGAAGGGTAAAGAGCCTGTATCTGTGAATCGGGCCATTTCTGCTATGAAATCTTATTACAAATTCATGCTTAGGGAGAAGCTGATCAGTAAGAATCCTATGCGTTTGATTCAGACAATGAAAATAGGAAAGAAATTACCTGTTGTAATTGATCGACAGAAAATGGATCATTTGCTTGACAACATCATGATTGATGATACAGTGGAACAAACTTTCGAAGATTTACGTGATTTTCTGATCATGGAGTTATTATATGGTACAGGTATTCGATCTGGAGAATTATTACAAATAAAAGATCGTGATATTGATTTTTTTAATAAAAAACTTCTTATATTAGGAAAGAGGAACAAGATGAGATTTGTTCCATTACATGATACACTTGTTGAAGAATTAAAGAAATATATAGAAAAGAAAAAAGAACAGGACTGGGAAAATATATCCGACAATTTGATCGTTACTAAAGAAGGTAAAGCAGCTTATCCTAAACTAATATATAGAGTGGTCAATAAATATTTAACCATGGTGACGACACAAAAAAAGAAAAGTCCCCATGTTTTAAGACACAGTTTTGCAACTATATTATTAGATAATGGAGCTGATCTCAATGCTATAAAAGAACTATTAGGACATGCAGGGTTAGCGGCTACACAAATTTATACGCATAACTCGGCAGAGAGATTAAAAACAATTTATAAACAAGCTCATCCAAAAGCTTAAAAAAGGAGGACAAAATGAACATTACGGTGCAATCAATTAAGTTCGATGCGGATCAAAAATTAGTAGACTTTATTAAAAAGAAAACTAACAAGTTAAATCAGTTTTTGGACAATATTATTGAAGGTGTTTGCTATTTGCGTGTTGAAAATGTAGAAGATGAAGCAAACAAACTAGTCGAATTAAAAATTAATATTCCAGGGAGTCAATTGTTTGCAAAATCTCAAGCTAAAAGTTTTGAAGAGGCAACTGATATAGCTGTAGAATCACTTAGAAGGCAGATTAATAAGTATAAAACAAAGAATAGAGTTAATTTAAGTAATCATAAAGAGATACTCTCATCTGAAGAAGAGTTTTAATAAAAAAAATAGTTTAAAAGCGGCTTAAAATTTAAGCCGCTTTTTATTTGGATTAATTCTTAATAGTTGTTAGTTTTGTGCAACAAAAGTATTAAAACGGTTACGAAGAAGATGATTTGTCCCTTAGCTAACGTAGAAGAAGTATTTAAAACAGAAAAAGGTGCTGTATACCAGTGTAGCAGAAAAAATCGTTATTGGTTAGATTTTGCAAATACTAGTACCTCTTTTACTGTGAGTGATTTTTTTAGTTTTAAGAAGAGGATTGATGAGATAGATATTGAAGCTATGTTGAATGATTCATCTCGTAACTCTGATTTTGAAATGATTATGCCTTTCAGAACTGACCGTTGTTTTATATTATCTGTTGAAGATATTCTAAATTTACGTGAGGTATTATCCGGTGCAAAATTCATGTTAGAACTAAATACTGAAATTCAGCGTATGCTCAGACGTAATCTTCTTTTGGTGCATTAGTCCCTTTTTAATTATACTGATTATAAATTACTTAAATACTTATGTCTTAATTTAGACTCATTTTGTATTGTGTTTTTTTGATACTTCTTTTTAAGTTTAAGGTTATATTTGTATAACAAAAGAGAAGAAAAGCTTTTCTTACAGATTTAAGAGTTTAAATTTAGATATTATGAAAGATTTATTGAAATTAAAATCATCTTTATTAGAAGAAATCGAAAATATATTAAATGCCCAAGTTAAAATAGAAGCACATGCTTCAGCAGTATATCTAGCTATGTCCGCATGGTGTGATGACCAAGGTCTAGATAATGCATCGAAGTTTTTTTCTAATCAATCCGACGAAGAAAGAGCGCATATGTTGAAGATTTTCAATTATATATCTGCTCGTGGTGGTAAACCTATCTCACCAGAGGTAACGAATATCCCTCAAGACTTTGAGTCTTTTCGTGGTGTATTTGAGCAAGCATTAGAACAAGAGATGTTTGTGACTGAGCAAATCAATGAAATTGCAGATCGTTGTGCTAAAGCTAAAGATTATGTAACCTTTAACTTTTTACAGTGGTTCTTAGCTGAACAAGTAGAGGAGGAGTATGTAGTGAGACGTATCCTTGAACTTTTTGATGTAATCGGTGAAGAGGGAACGGGTCGCTGGGAAATTGATAGACATTTGGTAAAAGTTGCTTTTGACGGCGAATAATTATAATTATAACGAGAAAAGGGTTATTGATAGAGTCAATAACCCTTTTCTCGTTATATACGAAATGTTATTTTTGTTCGTTATAGATTAATTAATGGTATTGTACTGTTGCATACTATTTATTGTGTATCTTGAATATAAGTATAGAAACTAGCTGATATTTATTTGTGCAAAAGGTATTTTCCATAATCTTTATACTATTTTTAAGTCCATTTATAGGCTTTAATGTCTCTGCCCAGCATTTGATTCATGGGGTTGTCCAAGATTCCTTAGGTATTCCTATCAAGTCCGTTAACGTCCGTGCTATTCTTGGAAATGATAGTTTAGTAACTTCCACTAATAATAATGGTGAATATAAATTCGAGAATAATGGTTCTCAGGTTGTCCTATTGAGTTTTAATATGCTTGGGTACAGTAGTAAGAACTTAATAGAAAAATTATCTTCAAGCGAATCATTTCATCTTATGCCTACTGTAAGATTAAGTAAGTATGTGCGCCTACTTCCTAGTGTAGATGTTGTACATATACTACCTATGGTGGTGAATGGAGATACTACCCAATTTAATTTTAAAGCTTTTGACTTTCGTAAAAATGCTTTGTTAGAAGAGGCTTTAAAAGAGTTGCCAGGTTTTCAAGTTTATAGAGACGGATCAGTTACTTATAACGGAAAGATAATTCGAAAGGTTAGAGTTGATAACAAAGACTTTTTTGGTGGAGATTTATTGACTGCTACTCGCAATCTACCAGCTGAGTTTATAAAGAATATTCAATTACTGAATGCTAATGCAGTCAAGGATGATAATACAGGATTACTAAATGATGATGATGAGAAAGTGCTAAATATTACTTTAAAAGAAGATAAGAAAAAAATATTATTTGGACAGACTACATTAGGTGCAGGGTCTAATGAACGATATATAGGTAGTTTCGGTATTAATAAATTCAATCAAGGACAAGAGCTTTCTGTCTTAGGTTCGTTTAATAATACAAATACTAATCTTTTTTCATTTGGAATTCCTGGTGGTGGTGATCGATCAAAATCAATAATGGATATGGAAGGTTTTTCTGATCCTATTGATGGATTAAATAAAATTGGTTCATTAGGAGTTACAGTTTCAGATCAGGTGGCAAAGAACATATATATGACTGCTGGATATAACTACCTTTATCAATCTAATATAACGGAAGGAAACTCTTTAGTGACATCTACTTACACCAATAATATCATACAGCGTAAGGAGGATTATGTGATTAATACCACTAATAAAAATCATAAATTTAGATTTGGCTTGGACATTAAGTTTAATAATAATGATATTTTTAAGGTTAATGGCAATTTTATATATAATCAACAAGAAATGTGGCAAACGAAGGATTTGTTACTTAGCAATTTAAGATCGATGTCTGAAGGTGTATATCGAGATTCTTCTGAAACAATTAGTCCAAATGGAGAGTTAGATCTATTCTATTCTAAATTTTTTCAGAAAAAAGGAAGGAAGTTTCTAGCAAGTTTTAATAGCAACTCTCATAACAATAGTAAGTATGACTTTGTGAATGAGGATTATTTAGAATATAAACTTTCTAATAATAGTAATTTGAATAAGAATAGACAGTCACATTTTATTAATTTAAGTAACCATACCAATTCTAATAAATTAAAATTAACTTTTGTTGAGCCATTTTTTGAGCATAGCTTATTCGAGTTTAACTACGAGTATGAAGGTACCACTATTAAATCATTAAGATTAGTGGAGGATCGGTTGGTTGAAGAGGTAGAGAGATTTATTGATTCATTAACGGTGGACTACGACTATATGTATAATAGTCATCGGGTAGGTATGACGTATCAATATCAACCTAATGATAAGCTGAAGATGAATATTGGCTTTACGGTTCAGCCATTGTTTATGGAAGGATATTTACAAAATGAAAGTGTAAGATATAATTACGATAATGTAAATTTGATGCCTACAGCTAATTTTTTGTATAAATTTTCTAAGGAGAGTGATATTCAAATGAGTTATAAGGG
>CANRHE010000026.1 GCA_947630335.1 uncultured Sphingobacterium sp. | reverse complement strand
AACAGGTGGGAGAGTAGGTCGGTGCCTTTTTTAATACAAAAGCCTTAGTAGAAATACTAAGGCTTTTTGCGTTTATGTCAATTCTAAATCAATTTATCAAAATCTATCTCTTATTTTCTAAATAATTATAGTAATTTGTATTTATAAAAGGAGGACAGATATGAGTATTAATAATGGATTTGCTGTTGAAGTTGAAAGAGAAACTGCTAATACAAGACGTTTGATTTCTAAATTAGAAGATCAACATTTGGATTGGCGACCACATGCAAAATCTATGACTACTGGCGAGTTAGTGGGACATGTTATCGATTTACATAATTGGGTAAATCAAGCTTTAGTTTTGGAGGATTTTAATTTGGCAACTAATTTTGTGCCATCGAAACCTAAAACTATACAGGAAGCTATTGAGGATTTGGATAGTTCTTATTCTAAAAATATCGACGTGATTAATTCTTTAACTGATGAAGATTGGCAAAAATTATGGACTATGCGTTTTGGGGATTATGTAATTTCTGAATTGCCACGTGTAGATGCATTTCGTCATATCATATATAACCATTTGATTCATCATAGAGGACAATTGTCAGTATATCTTAGAATGATGGATATCCCAGTACCAGGCTTATATGGTCCATCTGCGGATGATACTATGACTGCATAATGAATGGAGTATTATAAAAAAGGGCAAGAATATTTTCTTGCCCTTTTTTATAGTACTTCTTGTAGTTTTTTGTTTAATTCTTCACCATGTAAATTACGGCCTATGATTATTCCATTTGGATCCACGAGTACATTTTGCGGAATAGCTTTTATACCGTATACTGTAGCAGCGCCATTATTCCAATGCTGTAAATCAGAGATATGTTTCCATGTTAGATTATCATCTTGGACGGCTTTTTTCCAATTATTAAAGTCTTTATCAAAGGATACACCAAGTATTTCGAAGTTTTTGTCTTTAAATTGTGCGTAGGTTTTTACTAAATTGGGATTCTCTGCTCTACAAGGAGGACACCATGATGCCCAAAAATCAATTAGTACATATTTACCTTTTAAATCTTGTAAAGAATACGGATTACCATCTAAATCAAATTGCGTAATGCCTGGTGCTTTTTTACCGATAGATACATTCTGTAAATTTTTTAAATAACGCTCGAATATTTTTCCTTCATTGGATTTTTTAACATTTTTATCTAATTTTTTGAATAGCTCCGTCATTTCTTTATAATCAGGATCGTATCCACCTACGCGTTGTATCAATCGTATTGTTTCTGTTTTATTCAAGTTTTTATTGATTTCTTGAATGAGCTCATCTTTAGTCTGTCCAAATAATAAGGTAGGTATAAGAGCTGCGAAAAGTATTAAGTATTTCTTCATGATGCATATTTTATTCAAATGTAATAATATCTAGTAATTTAGTATACATTATATTGTAATTATTCTAATATGGATTAATTGTAAATTGATGGTACATCCGGTTTTAATCCCTCTTAATTTAATAATTATTTTTGTTTGGATCCATTGAAGTTTTCTTTTTTTAAATGAAAAGAAGTTTTTTGTGCTTTTTTATTTAAAAGACGGTGTTTTTATTAGTAATTTTGCTATTCACGATTAATTTACTACCTCATAAATGGCAAGATTAAATTTATTAGAGGAAACACGTTTTGAGAAGGTTGCTGTTACAGTTTACCCAGATCAGAATGTTGCTTCTATTCATGTTGCAAATCGTATTGTTTCTATTATCAAAGAAAAACAAGCTAAAGGTGAATTTGCAGTTTTGGGATTAGCTACTGGAGCGACCCCCGTTAAAGTGTATAAAGAATTAATTCGTCAACATAAAGAAGAAGGCTTAAGTTTTAAGAACGTAATTACCTTCAACTTAGATGAATATTATCCAATGCAACCTACATCGGAACAAAGTTATGTGACTTTTATGAACAAGAATTTGTTCGATCACATTGATATTCCTAAGGAAAATATTAATATTCCTGATGGTACTATTGCTTTGGCTGATGTACAAGCATATTGTGAGGCGTATGAGAATAAAATCTCGTCTTATGGTGGTTTAGATATTCAGATTTTGGGTATTGGCCGTACAGGACATATCGGTTTTAACGAGCCTGGTTCTGCGCCCAATTCCGGTACGCGTCTTGTTACATTAGATGATTTGACTCGTCGTGATGCTGCAAAGGGTTTTGGTGGTAAAAGCAATGTACCTACAAAAGCTATCACTATGGGTGTTGGTACTATTTTCAAGGCTAAGGACATCATTTTGATGGCTTGGGGTGAAAGTAAGGCTAATATCGTTAAGAAAGCAGTTGAAGGCGAAATTTCGGCAGACATTCCAGCAACGTATTTACAACTGTCTAACAATGCTGAATTTATTCTTGACGAAGGTGCTGCATCTGCATTAACACGTTTTGATTTGCCTTGGTTAGCAGACGATGTTGAATGGACACCAGAGTTAACTAAGAAAGCTGTAGTGTGGTTATCTTTAAAATTAGATAAGGCAATTTTGAAGTTGACAGATGAAGATTACAATAATAATGGTATGGCGAAGTTGGTTACTGAAGAAGGATCAGCTTATAGTATCAATATTAGAGTGTTTAATCAGCTTCAACAAACTATAACCGGTTGGCCAGGTGGTAAGCCAGGTGTTGATGATTCTCGTCGTCCTGAGCGTGCAGAGCCTGCTAGCAAAAATGTAATTTTGTTTTCGCCACATCCTGACGATGATGTAATCTCTATGGGGGGTACATTTATTCGTTTGGCTGATCAAGGGCATAATGTTCATGTCGCTTATCAAACATCAGGGAATAATGCTGTTTGGGATGATGATGCACGCCGATTCTTAGAGTTTGCTCAAGATATTACTAATGAACTTGGTGTAGATTCAAATAAGATAAAGGATCTTTATAATGAAGCGAATGCATATTTTGATGTAAAGAAACCTAATCAAATAGATCCAGAGATTATTCGTAAAGTGAAAGCTTATATCCGTAAAGGGGAGGCTATTGCTGGAGCGCGCTTAGTAGGTTTGCCAGATAGTAATATTCATTTTCAAGACCTTCCGTTCTACGATAGAGCTCGATTAAATAAGGAAGTATCTTTCGAAGACGATATCCAACAAACTATGGAATTGATTCGTGAAGTTAAACCACAACAGATTTTTGCTGCTGGTGATTTTCATGATCCAAATGGAACACATAAAGTTTGTTTTGATATCATTTTGGAAGCAGTGTTACGTCTGCGTGAGACTGAAGAATGGGCGAAGGAATGTTGGTTGTGGTTGTACCGTGGAGCATGGTATGAGTACCCAATTCATGAAATCGAAATGGCAGTTCCATTAGCACCTCAAGAGGTTAAACGTAAGAGAATGGCAATCTTTAAGCATCAATCTCAAAAAGATTTACCAGTATGGCCTGGTGATGATCCTCGCGAATTCTGGGTAAGAGCGGAAGATCGTACTAGCGAAACTGCTGCGTTATACCATAAGCTAGGTCTTGCAGAGTACGAAGCTATAGAAGCTTTTGTTAAATGGAAATTTGACTAATTAGTATATTAAAAATATAGAAAGTCTCTTCAAGAAATTGAAGGGACTTTTCTTTTTTCGGATTACGTCACTTTTTGTCGGATTCTTTATTTTATAGAATGCTTCTTGTCTTTACTTTTGCATCAGTTTAGAATTAGTATAAATAAAAACATGAATATTAAATATCTTTTAGTTGGAGCATCTTTAGGATTACTGTCATTGCATACTAATGCGCAGACACGTTTGAAAGGTGTAATTGTAGACGAGACCCTTACACCGATATCGGATATTACTATTAGCGTTGCAAATGGTGAAACAAAGTCTAACAAGCGAGGTTATTTTGAGTTATATGTAGATAGACCTGGTGTTATTATTGTTAAGATGTCTGGTGTAGGTTTTCCAAGTAAGAGTATTTCTATAAACCCGAAAGGTGAGGAAACTTTTGTTGATCAGATTGTCTATAAAAGAGGAGAATATAATATTGATGATGTGGAAGTTTTTGGTGAACGTAATAGAAAGCCTAAGGGTTTAGAAGATATTACACGTATGCCATTAAAGCCTTCTGACCAAATTCAGACTATTTCTGTGATTTCGGGTAAAGTAATCCAAGATCAAGGTGCCTTGACGATTACAGATGCTGTTCGAAATATACCTGGTGTGACCTTGTTTGGCTCTTATGGGGGCGTTAAGGAGTCTATGTCAACTAGAGGATTTAGAGGGGTTCCAATATTGAAGAATGGTGTTCGTATGGATTCTCAATTCCAAACGGCTGGAGGAATCGTGGATATGCAGGGTGTCGAATCTATTCAAATGATAAAAGGTTCGGCAGCAATTACACAAGGGGTGATTACTGACTTAGGAAATGGTGGTGGAGTAATTAATGTGGTTACAAAAACGCCAAATTTCGTTAATGCTGGAGAAGTTGGTTTTAGAGCTGGAAGCTGGGGACAAATACGTCCGACATTTGATGTGCAAACTGTCCTAGATAAAAATGATAGTTTCGCTTTACGATTAAACGGTGCATATGAAAAGTCTAATAGCTATAGAGCACATGTAAAAAGCGATCGTGTGTATTTCAATCCATCCTTAACATGGAAGGCGTCGGATAAAACGACCATTACTGTAGAAGCTGACTACCTAAACGCGAATGCCACACCACACTCTTCTGCTGTAAACTTAAATACTTCTCAAGGTGTCAACGCACTCTATGTTTTGCCTTATGATAAATTATTTGGATTGTCTACCGACAACAATAATACGGTGATGAAGGGAGTGATGGCTTCCATTAACCACGAATTGACACAACAATGGTCTATTCGTGCGGCATATGCTTCGAATACTGCTATTACAGATAATGTAGCCACTACTGTATCTATCCTACGTAAAGATAATCCTGATTTTGATAGATTTACGCGTTCTATCGCTAGAAGTGGGAAAACGGATAAAAATTCTACTTTACAGTTTGACTTAATTGGACAGGATTTGTACACCGGTAAGATCAAACATACAGCACAAGTTGGCTTTGATTATCGAAGTGTAGATGTTAATACCACAAGTTATACAGCTAAATTAAGCCCACTTGAAAAAGGAGTAACACTTGAAAATTCAACTATAATAGATACCATTAATGTATTTGATTCTTGGTCTAATGATTTGAGTGATGTTGTTTATATCAATAATGGTTTAACACAAAAGGGTAAAAGTGTAGCATTTACTGCTGGAACTCCTGTTAATACTCAATACAATACTTTCGGTATATTAGCTCAGGATGTAATCGAGTTTAATAAGTATATCAAAGCATCATTAGGAATTCGTTATTCAGAGATACATACACCAGATTTTACGAGTAATAAAAATGAAAAAAGATCTGCTTGGAACCCAAGTGTTGGTTTTATTGCTACACCGATAGAGAATTTTAATGTTTTTGGTTCATACACTAATTCTACTAGTTTGAGAAGTGCAGCTAACCGTACGAATACAGGAGAAGAAATTGGTGCATCTGTAACCAATCAGTATGAAGCAGGTATTAAATCAGAATGGTTAAATCATAAATTAAGGTTTAATTTCACTTACTTTCACATTTATACTTCTAATTTATCTAATGCAGAGTATGCGGAGGGAACAACGCAGACCACAGGGTATTACTTTAAAGCCGGAGATTTGTTACGTGATGGTATTGAAACAGAATTGAATGGACGTATATTAGATAATTTGACAGTTATGATTGGCTATGCATACTTGAATGCTAGATATGAGAATTCACCATCTTATGTTAATGGATCTGCACCGATGAATGCACCAAAGCATACCGCTAACGGATGGGTACAATACTTGGTTAATAGAGGTCCTTTAAATAATTTAAGTCTTAGTGCAGGAATTTATTATGTAGGTAAACGACCAGTTAACGAATATAGTAATGCTTATGATGGACACACATATAATCCAGGTGTAGCACCGTTTGATATGCCTGCTTATACTACTTTGAATGCACAAGTAGGGTATAAAATACAAAAATGGGAGGCACGTTTGTTTTTAAATAATTTGACAAATGAGATTGGATTGAACTCTTACTTCAGAGGAGGATTTATAAATCAAACGGATCCAAGAAATGTTGCTTTTGCATTAAATTTCAAGTTTTAACTATATACAAAACTTTATAAAAGGAAAGCTCTCCAATTAATTGGAGAGCTTTCCTTTTATAAAGTATGTAGTATATTTTCTATTTCTGAAATAATCTTTTGCGAATTCTCGTTGGCTAATAGAAAGGTATATTTTAGTGAGTTGGGAATGAAGCCAAAATATTTTTTAAATGCTGTCGTGAAATGTGTAGAATGTTTATAGCCTGTTAATCTTGCGACATCAACTACTCTGTATTCCCCCGTCATTATTAATTCTTTAGCATGGTTCATTTTCTTCTCGGTAATATAATTCATGATCGTTTTGCCGAAGTATTGCTTGAAATATTTTTTAAGATATTGTTCATTGGTGCCTACCAACTTCGATAGCTCAGGTATCGTATAATTAATCGATAAGTCCTTTTCAATAAGCTGTTTTGCCATTATTACAAAATCATAATGATTCTTATTGGTAATAACTTCATGTTTATCATTTTCAATAATTAGACCTTCAGTCTGATGCACAATAGCATCAATGAGGAGAGATTGAATTCTTAATTCCTTTAAACTATTCTCTTGCTGATATATATCTATTATTCGATTAGAAATAAGTTGTATTCTATTGTCGGTTTTGGTTATGTACCCTTTGGTGAATCTATAAATTTGTTGTTCATATTTTGATGCGAATTCGGGTATCATGTCTCTTGGGATGAAGATAATAATCGCTTTACTTAGACTATTAATATTTTTCCATTCAATAATATCGCATTGTTTGGTCGCATGTATAATGTTTTCTCCTCCTTTTATCAAAAAAGTATGATGGTTAATGAAATAAGGTGTAATACAACTATCCTGCGGATTAATATATAGTAAGTTAATGAATCCATCAAAAGGACTTTCTAATAATTGTGACTGTACAGTGCTTAATATCGCATATTGTACATGAAAATTTGCAACATCAAGCGTAGATAAATTTTGAATTTTGCTTGGATCCATTGTTATTTCTAATTGTGAAACTTTATCTCCTGAATACGTCATTTTGTTATTTAGAATAATTCTACATTTGCTAAGTAAATTTAATTTAGACTTGTTCTAAAGAAAGTTCAAAGTTATTATATTATTCTTAGATAATGAAACAATTTTGGTTGACGCTTTTTGCGATGTGGGTTGTACTTGAAGTTTTTGCTCAAGGTTCTTTTGCAATAAAGGGAAAAGTTCATCTAGAGGATGGTGCTCCTGTATCTCATGTAACGATAAGGTTAGAGGGGACAAACCACCTTGCGATATCGGATAAATATGGTCGATATGAATTCAAAGCTATACCAAAAGGTAAATACAACTTACTACTTTCCTCAGTGAATATGAATCCTAAACGACTACCCATAGATGTAAACAAGAATTATTTAGATCTACATATTCATATTGATCCAAAGGGTGACTTAGCACTAGATGAGGTGCGGATTGAGAGGAAGACGGTAAAAAAAGAGATTGAGACGTCTGGCTTTGCAGTAGCCGTAATTGAGACAAAAGAAGCTTCTTTACGAAACTTAACAACAAATGAGTTGTTGGACCGTACGGTTGGTGTTCGGGTTCGTCAGAATGGCGGAGAAGGCGCTCCTATTGAGTATAATTTAAATGGTATGACGGGTAGTACGATTGGAATATTTATTGATGGTTTGGAGATTTCTACTTATGGCTCTTCATTCAACTTGAATAATATTCCTCCCGCTATGATTGATCGTATAGAAGTGTATAAAGGGGTATTACCTGCACATCTTTCAGGCAATTATATTGGTGGTGCTATTAATGTTATTATGAAGAAAGATGCTTCTGCAAACAGTTTGAATGCGGCAGTCTCTTATGGATCTTTTCACACCTTCAGAACAGATCTAGGAGCGATGTATCGTAACTCTAAGAATGGTTTTACAGCACGTATCTCTGGATTTTATAGTTATTCAGCAAATGATTATGAGATGTGGGGTAAGTTTTCGAAGTATACCAAATCAGGAGGAGGACTTATTCGGAATAATCGAACAAGAAGACCTAATGATAAATTCGAATCCTTGAGTGGTCGTTTTGAGTTTGGTTTTACTGATGTAAAATGGGCTGATCAGTTTTTTGTAGGGTATAATATTTCGGACACATATAAGGATATACCTCATGGATTGACGATGACAGTCCCTTATTATGGACGATTCAATGAGTATCAAGCTCATGTATTGAATTTGAATTATAGTAAAAGAAATTTTTTCTTAGAAGGACTATCACTTCAAGTTAATGCAGCGCAAAGTTATAGAAGTACGTATTTGCAGGACACTGTAAGCCGGCCTTATAATTGGGCTAAAGAGGGTAGTGGATCCAGCAATCTCGAATTACAATTATTACCTCCTAATACAGCGGGAGAGATTCTGCCTCAACCGTATGCTCCTGGTCAAGGACAGCAAGGAGAGGCAGTAATGACAGATATCAATCGTACAATTACAAATATCCGATCTAATCTGTCATACATGATAATGAGTGGTCACCGTCTGTCATTTAATCATAAATATGAATCTACAATTCGAGAGGATAAAGATCTTTTAAAGCCAGAACGAAGTCGTTGGATTACCCAAAATGATTTGAGGAATAATATTTTTGCGATGAATTATGAAGCAGAAACTTTTGGAGGAAAGCTTCGAACAAATGTATTTGGGAAGTACGGTATTTATCATAGTATTCAGAATAAACCATTGCATGAAGTTAATGGCCAAGTGGAATATGAACGGACTAAAACTACTCGTGATAATAAGGGTTTTGGGGCTACGGCGTCTTATGAAGTAGTACGTCATTTATTTGCCATTATTTCGGCTGAGAAATCTTTCATAATGCCTACAGAGCGCCATATCTATGGAGAGCCTGAAAATAACCTTTTGCCGAATGCGAATATACTTCCTGAAATGGCAATCAATTATAACCTTGGGGGACGCTATGCGTTGAACACATCTATGAAGCATAGGTTTTCGTTTTATGGAAACATGTTTTGGCGAAATGGATATGATAAAATTATTCAGCAAACTAGAACAGAAGAAGTTATTGATGGACGTGAAAATCAAGTAGAAGATATTCAGGTCACCCAATTCGTTAATCTAGAAAAAACGCAATCCGTAGGTTTTGAGGCTGAGGTGAATTATATCTATGATAATAGATTGAATGCGATGGTTAATTTTTCAAGATTTAACTCTTTGTTTAAAGTAAAAATGGATGAAAAAGGTAAACCACATTCATTATATGATTTGCAAATCCCTAATGAGCCTTTTTTTACTGTGAATGCAAATGTGCAGTATCGATTTGATGGTGTTTTTCAGAAAAAATCGACGATGAATTTGTACTATAATATGGGGTATGTGGCTCCTTTTAAAACCATTTGGTTTGATTCAGATTGGTTTACAACGCCCACTCAATTTACTCATGATGTAGGAGTAAGTTATCGATTCCCGAAAGTTAATCTCGTGACAAGTTTGGATTGTAAGAATATTTTTAATGCTGAAATCTACGATAATTTCGGCGTCCAAAAACCTGGTAGAGCAGTTTATATTAAGTTAAATTATACAATTAATTCATTAAGAAAATAATAACATGAATACTAATCTATTTAAATCATTGATGCTAGGGTCTGCGATAATTGTTACTTCTTTGTCGAGTTGTGAAAAGAAGGATGATGTTGGTGGAGACAGTTTTACAAGTGGTGCAGATGTAGAAGCACGTCAGTTTATTACCTTAACAGCGGCATTTCCTGATGCGGAGGGCACAGCAGGTAATGGGGGTACCAGAGCATTTGCTATTCCTTTTGCAAAGGCGTCAGATCCTAATTATGAAGTAAATGTTTTTGCAAATGGGTATACTTTGCGTTCGCAAAGGACAGCCCGTGTACAAGGGTCGGTTAATGGTAATTTCTTGTACAATATTCAATATACTGGAACTGATGGTGGTATTTTCAATAAGTATCAAGTTCAAGGGGGTACGAGCTTTGTAGATACAAGACAAGAAATCAATACTTCCGTAATTTTGGGTACCTCTCCACGCTGGGTACTAGCTGCGAATGGTATCGGTATAGGTGTGTATGCAGCTTCAAAAGTGGAAGGAAGTAAAGAAGGTGCTGGTGCCGACTTTGTGAATGTTGTGAGCACAGCTAAAGTTGCAGTTTTGGATTTGGATAATCCTGAAATTATACGCCAAACGGAGTTTGTTATTCCTTTTTCTGAAGAACAAACTCAGGCAGGCTATCAAATAGGACGTATAGATGTACCTATTTTGAATGCTAATAAAACGAAAGTTTTTATTGGATGTAACTTGACACGTATTGATCCAACAAAACAATCTACGCTGAATACCAATGGGGTACAATCTTGGTCAACTACTTCTTCAACTTTAGGTACGGCTACACTAGTCTTAGACTACCCAACATTAGCAAACCCTAAGTTGATTTTTTCTGGAGTGAGTACTGCAAATAATCATTCTTATCGTACGATGACGCAATGGCTTTCTACCTCTGGGGATGTTTATCAAGCTACGGCTACATCTGGAAGTCAAATTTTGAAGATTAGTAAGGCTACTAATACCTATGATGATTCCTATAATTTTGATCTTAAAGAGGCTTTAGGAGCTTCAACCAATGTTGCTATCCGTGCTTGGAGATATATTAAAGACGGTATGGCAGTCGTGATGTATACACAAACTGGAGTGAATGGAGGATTCATTGCATTAGTAGATTTGAATGCAAAGACGGCTACTAAATTGGCTACAGAAAATCAATCGGATACTGGGTTCTCGGGATTAACTGCTGCTCAGAATGGTGGTGTTGCTCTTACAGGAACTTTTGGGCAATTCCAAAATATAGCTCTTTCGGGTGATGATGTGTATATTCCAATGACTCCAAATGGTACCGATGGTAATATCTATATAGTAAACTACAAAAATAAAACTATAACTAAAGGAGCGAAGCTTAAAAATCAATCAGGAAGTTTCTATATTGGAGCTTACTAGATATCCCTATATTAAATAAATAATAGCGCTTACTTTTTATGGAAAGTAAGCGCTATTATTTTGACTACTTATTTTACTTCTTTTTAGAGCCTTGTATAATCATTTCTAAAATAGCTACTATAATTGCAAATAGTGCTGCATTCCAAAATCCATCAACTTCAAATTTATTGCCTAGTATGGTATCACTCAGTTGAATCATTAGTATAGTAATAATGAATGATATTAAACCGAATGTTAACCAGTTCAGAGGAAAAGTAAATAGACGAAGTATATTTCCTATAATACTATTTGCGAAGGCAATAACGAGGCCGGTAATGATTGCCCACCAAAAGTTCTCGACGTAAGTTCCAGGGATAATATAGGTGGCAATTGTGATAATGGCTCCAGTAAGTAAGAGTGAAATTATAAATCTCATGATTGATCGGCTTAATGTTACGTGTGAAATTAATTTATCAAAATCAATGCCAAGGTCAATATTTATTTATGATTATCAATTAGGGCTTAGCTATCCATAAAATAAAAAGAGTATATTTATTATGAATTATAAACAGGGATAAATATGAAAAAGCTTTTAGTTGCCTTGACTTTAGTTATTGTTTCTGTAGCTCTTTTTGCTCAAGGAGGTGATATCGTTGGTAAATGGACTACTGTGGATGATGAATCTGGTAAACCTAAGTCCATTGTTGAGATCTTTAAAAGTTCTGATGGCCTCTATTATGGAAAGATAGTACAGCTTTTGCAAAAGCCAGAAAATGAGACTTGTATTGCATGTAAAGATGATCGCCGGAATAAGCCTTTAATAGGTTTAGAAATAATTCGTGGGCTTAAGAAAGAAGGTGATAATTTTACTGGAGGTACTATTACTGACCCTAAAACGGGTAAGTCTTATAAGTGTACCATAACACGAAGTGGTGATAAGCTAAATGTTAGAGGTTATATAGGTATTTCATTGGTCGGACGAACGCAAACGTGGACGGTGTTAAAGTAATATTAAAATATCATAAAATAAGCTTAAAACAGTCTTTTTGTGAGGTACAAAAGTTATCTAAATCTGAGTGTTTGCTATATTAATCTTATCTTTGTAGTCATATAATTATAAATCGTAGAATTCTATTCACGTTTAAATAGTATAGACTTAAGAGAATATATATGTATAAAACATTAAAACCTGTATTAGAACAAGAGCTTGCCGCTATCAAAGAAGCGGGATTGTATAAACATGAGCGTG
This sequence comes from uncultured Sphingobacterium sp., assembly GCA_947630335.1. Lineage (GTDB taxonomy): Bacteria > Bacteroidota > Bacteroidia > Sphingobacteriales > Sphingobacteriaceae > Sphingobacterium. Next base: position 9,871 of record CANRHE010000026.1, on the reverse strand, counting down.
TTATTACGACTCCACAAGGAGCAGATATTAAAGTCAGTACAGGACAAGAGGTTATTAATTTTTGTGCAAACAACTATTTAGGGTTGTCTTCTCATCCTCAGGTTATTGAGGCTGCAAAAAAGGCAGTTGATAGTCATGGATATGGCATGTCATCTGTCCGTTTTATTTGTGGTACTCAAGATATTCATAAAGAGTTAGAAGAGAAAATATCAACTTTTTTGGGTACAGAAGATACTATTTTGTATGCTGCAGCTTTTGATGCAAATGGTGGTGTTTTTGAGCCTTTATTCGGTGCTGAAGATGCTATTATTTCGGATGAATTAAACCACGCATCAATTATTGATGGTGTGCGTTTATGCAAGGCTCAACGCTTCCGTTATAAAAACTGTGATATGGCAGACTTAGAGGCTCAGCTTATTGCTGCTTCGGGTGCACGTCATCGTATCATTGTTACAGATGGTGCTTTTTCAATGGATGGATCTGTAGCTCCACTAGATAAAATATGTGACTTGGCTGATAAATATGAAGCATTAGTAATGATTGATGAATCACATTGTTCGGGTTTTGTGGGTAAAACAGGACGTGGTACACATGAATTATTTGGTGTCATGGATCGAGTAGATATCATAACAGGTACATTAGGAAAGGCCCTTGGTGGTGCTTCGGGAGGTTTTACATCTGGTCGTAAAGAGATTATTGATATGTTGCGTCAACGCTCTCGTCCATACTTATTTTCTAATACTTTAGCCCCTGCCATTGTAGGCGCTTCTATAGCGGTGTTAGATATGTTAAGTGAGACTACGGAGTTGCGTGATAAATTAGAAGAAAATACTATTTATTTTCGTGAGAAAATGACTGCGGCAGGGTTTGATATCCAACCTGGATTTCACCCTATCGTACCCGTAATGCTTTATGATGCTAAATTGGCACAAGAGTTTGCTGCTAAGATGCTTGAAGAAGGTATTTATGTGATTGGTTTCTATTATCCTGTAGTACCACAAGGCAAGGCTCGTATTCGTACGCAGATTTCTGCTGGTCACGAAAGGTCGCATTTGGATAAAGCTATCGCGGCATTTACCAAGGTTGGTAAAGAACTCGGAGTTATCAAATAGATATTAGAGGTATATAGCGAGAGGTTGACATTGTTTGTCGACCTCATTCGTTTCATGACACTTCTAGTTTTCATGTTTGGTAATGATTATTAATGACTTAAAAAAAAAAAATATATAAAAACAAAAGAAGTGCGCTATAAAATGTATATCTTTGCACCTCTATTTTTTTATAATATACTATCGCTCAATGCAAAATATTAGAAACATCGCGATTATCGCGCACGTTGACCACGGAAAGACTACATTAGTAGATAAAATCTTACATTTCACCACTCAATTCAGAGATAATGAAACTTCGGGAGAATTAATTCTTGATAATATAGATTTGGAACGTGAACGTGGTATTACAATTGTATCAAAAAACGTATCTGTAAAGTATAAAGATGTTAAAATCAACATCATTGATACTCCTGGTCACGCCGATTTCGGTGGCGAGGTAGAACGTGTTTTGAAAATGGCTGATGGTGTTGTTCTATTAGTAGATGCATTCGAAGGGCCAATGCCTCAAACGCGTTTTGTTACAGGGAAAGCCTTAGCATTGGGTATTAAACCAATCGTTGTTGTAAATAAAGTAGATAAAGAGAACTGTCGTCCTGATGAAGTATATGAGAATGTATTCGACTTATTCTTCAATCTTGGTGCTACAGAAGAACAATTAGATTTTCCTGTTTTATATGGTTCTTCAAAACAAGGCTGGATGTCTACAGACTGGAAAAATCCATCAGAAGACTTTACACCATTGTTAGAAGCTATCGTAAAATATATCCCTGCTCCTAAAGTTTCAGAAGGTACATTACAGATGCAGGTAACTTCTTTAGATTATTCTACTTTCGTAGGACGTATTGCTATTGGACGTGTTGCTCGTGGTGTTATCAAAGAAAATCAACCGGTTTCATTAATGAAGCGCGAAGGTAAAATTGTTAAATCACGCGTAAAAGAATTACAAGTGTTTGAAGGATTGGGCCGTATCAAAGTTTCAGAAGTAAAAGCTGGTGATATCTGTGCTGTCGTAGGTATCGAAGGTTTTGATATTGGTGATACTATCGCAGACTTCGAGAATCCTGAACAATTAGAGGTTATCGAAATCGATGAGCCTACAATGAATATGTTGTTCACAATTAATAACTCTCCATTTTTTGGTAAAGAGGGTAAATTAGTGACTTCTCGTAATATTCATGATCGTTTGCAAAAGGAGCTTGAGAAGAACTTAGCATTACGTGTAGTTCCTACGGAGTCTCCAGATTCTTGGTTAGTATATGGTCGTGGTATTCTGCATTTATCCGTATTAATCGAGACTATGCGTCGTGAGGGATATGAATTGCAGGTAGGACAACCACAGGTAATCATTAAAGAAATTGATGGTGTAAAATGTGAACCAATTGAAGAATTGGTAGTGGATGTACCGGGTGAAGTAGCTGGTAAAGTTGTTGAGTTAGTGACACAGCGTAAAGGTGAATTGTTGATCATGGAAGCAAAAGGGGACATGCAACACTTAGAGTTTTCTATCCCTTCTCGTGGTATTATTGGTCTTCGTAATAACGTATTGACTGCTACTGCTGGTGAGGCTGTAATGGCGCACCGTCTTAAAGGTTATGAACCATGGAAAGGAACAATTCCTGGACGTCTACATGGTGTATTGATTTCTTTGGATAAAGGTACTACAACAGCTTATTCTATTGATAAATTACAAGATCGTGGTAAGTTCTTTGTTGATCCAGGAGTGGATATTTATGAAGGTCAAATATTAGGAGAGCATATTCGTGATAATGATTTAACAATTAACATTGTTAAAGGAAAGCAATTAACAAACATGCGTGCTTCAGGTACTGACGATAATACACGTATTGCACCAGCTATCAAATTCTCATTAGAGGAGTGTATGGAGTACATACAAGCAGATGAATACATTGAAGTAACACCTCAATCGATTCGTTTACGTAAAATCTATTTAACAGAGAATGAACGTAAAGTAAATGCTAAAAAATTCTAGTATAGAATAATATAAGCTATCCTTCTTAGAAGGAATAGTATTTTATAAAAAGGCATCCACTAATTTAGTTGGATGCCTTTTGTTTGTTAGGGCACTCTCAAAGCTTAACCTTTGACTAATAAATACTTATTATTTGTTAGGATAGCTACTAATAAAGAATGCCCTCCTAGGATAAGAGGGCAGTTCTTCTTTCTACCAAATTTTACTTTATTGTAAAGTCTTTATGTTGATTGTATGGTTTAGCTCTTTAAGCCATGTAATCAATAATTATCTTAAATTGTGTGATTACTGTGGTTATTTGGCTTCAGCAGCTCTATATACTTCGTTTTCAGCTTTGAATATTTGGAATTGTACATCGTATCCATCAGGTACATATATTACAATTGGCATTCTTCCGTTATAATCTACTAACTGAGGGATAGACGATACAAATATATTGCGCCCTACTTGATCAGGACATGCCATCATTGTACTTGTCACATCTCCGTTTGTCTTGAATATATAATAATTATATCCCCAACCTTGTAAGTCTTTTTGTTCGTATGTACCCATTAGATTGAATGTATTACAAGCGTCTACATCCATCCATTTGCCTACGTAAAATTGTATTTTTTTATTAGCATCATTCTCTGAATAGGGAACTTCAATTATCATTTTTTTATAGCCCTTTTCGGCTTTAGGGAATATACTTGGGTCCACTTTACTGATTACCATTTGAGCAGAGGATGTATTAATACCTACTAAAAGGGTAAGAACCATCGTTATTATTAGTGTGAAAGATTGCTTCCTCATCTTTGAATCCTATTAATTTGTTGTTATGGCGTTTTACAAACTTTATGCCAATATTATAAGTGGACTATGAATTATTTTGTTTTTTAATCTAATTCACCTTCCCGCCAATCATATGCCCAAAAAGTTTGCGACGGACTCAAGAATAATTGCATTAATTCTTTCATCGCAGGAAAAGCAGTGTCTACATTTAAAAATGCTACTAAAGTCTCACCAGTACCTGGGTATGTGATAAAGAAACAACGGAATCCAGGATTTGATCCCGTGTGCCAGTAAGCCGTCCCTTGCTCATTTATTTGCATTCTAATTCCTAGAGCGCATGGTACATACTGATCCTCTATATTTACTTTGTTTCGTTCTTTCTTGACTTCTCCTAATCGACTAAGCATCAGTGAATGTGTTGTTGGTTGGAGATCTTTGCCTTCAATAATGGCTTGTTGAATAAAATGGATATAGTCTTTTGATGTTGTATAAAGCGTATAGGCCGCATTACTTTTACGGTATTTACCAAGAGATCTTGGTCTGTTGAACGTGTAATGTCCGTATGCAGTATTGTTCGCTAGGCTGTCCTGCCATACAATACTACTGTTTTTCATTTGAAGGGGCTGGAACACTTCTTCTTCTATAATTTGCTGAAAATTTTTTTGGGTAATATGTTCTAGCGTTTCTTGTAGAAAATAAAAACCTTCCCCAGAGTACATGTAATCCGTGCCCGGTTCGAATTGTAAGGTTAATGGACTATTCCGCCATGTGTCTGTGGGTACATCTCCTTCCCAATTGAGTAAACCTGTCCTATGAGTTAGCACCATCCTAACGGTGATTTTTTCAGTGCCTTTAGTATCCTTGAGCCTATCATAGGGGTAATACCTATATAGAGGACTGTCTAAAGATATTAAGCCTTTGTCCATTAATTTGAGAAAAGCATATGTTGTAATTACTTTCGTTAAAGAAGCTGCCTGAAATCTGGTGTTTTCCTTGATTGAATCTTTGGTGCCATACTTTTTGACACCTCTATTTATATGGATAATATTCTCTGGACTATGAAAAGATAGTTGTAATCCTGGAGCACCAGCTCGATCCATTATGCCATGAATACGGTCTAGATCTTGCCCTTGTGTATTGACCACAATAAGAGTCATTAAACCTAATATTAACAAGTATATTTTAGTTCGTGATTGCTTTTGGTAGTTCATGATGATGTAAGGCATTGTATTTTTTTAGTATTTCTAAAGTTTCAGGAATAGGTAATGCTTTTACTTCATTTCTATTGATACCTATCATATCTTCTGCTGCAAACATAGAGTTTAGTATAGCTTCTTCGGTAGCTTCCCATACAGCCATGAATAAGGGAGATAATTCGTCGTTGTGTAGATCTTCTGTTTTTAGAACCTTTTTCTCTTGGTGGTTATAGGGTACTCTTGTACTAGGATGTGTAGAGAATGCAATTGAATAGTCACCAGAGCCGTTTGACGAGAATCCTCCTACGTTTCCAAAGGCTATATAAGAGCGCTTTGCTAACCTTTCCAGATTGCGTGATGATAACGGAGCATCTGTAGCTATGATAATCATACATGATCCGTCAGCTTTATACTTTTCTTTTGGCTCCATCATATAGTAATTCATCAATTCTCGGCCTACTGGTGCCCCATTAATATTTAATACACCGCCAAAATTAGTTTGTACTAATACGCCTACTGTATAACCTCCTTTTGATTTAGGTAAAATGCGTGATGAGGTTCCGATTCCTCCTTTGAATCCCAAACATTCGGTTCCGACTCCTGCTCCAATATTGCCTTCTTTTACTGCTCCAGAGGATGCATTACGTAAAGCTTGTAGTACATGCTCTTTTTGGACATGTCGACCTCGTATGTCGTTTAGTCCACCATCATTTGTTTCGCCAACAATACTATTTATGGATTTGATATTTTCATTCCCTGGAAGATTTATCATGTAATCGATGAGAGCATCTGCAACTTTAGGGGCATTTAATGTGTTTGTTAAAAGTATGGGAGTTTCGATATTACCTAACTCTTGTATTTGAGAAATCCCCATCATTTTTCCAAAACCATTCCCTATGTATACAGCAGCAGCCACTTTATCTTGGAAAATATTACCACTATGTGGTAATATTGCGGTTACGCCTGTTCGAATGTTATCTCCGTTGTCTACGGATTGATGCCCAACTTTAACTCCTGGAACATCTGTTATTGCATTCCAATTGCCTGTAGATAAGATACCTGTTGTGATATTATAATCTCTAGCCCTCCCTCTATTAGATTGTGCTGTAGCGTAATATGATATACTTAAAAAGGCTATACATAGCCCGAAGATTTTTACTTTCATGATGAATATTCAGGTTAGTATCAGTAATTGATGAGGCAAAATACTGATACTAACTTGAATATTCTAAAAAATAGCAAATCTTTTAAGAATTGGTTTTATTTTCTTCGTAGTCTTCTGTCATTTTCTTCATTCTCGTTTTGATTGCATAGTCGGTACGATAGGGAATAAGTTCGTTTAGAGCGTTCTTCTCTATATCAATGTTTGAGATTGATTCTGCATTTTGAATAGTTCTTTGGCTTACTATGGCGATATCGTATGGGTCTTTGCCGCTCATAAGTTTTACCAATACTGGTAAGCACTCAAATAATATGAAGAGACACGCTATGAATATAACGGCATACTCTGTTGATGTATTCTTTGTTCCATCGGGGTTGATATGCAGATTACTAAGAGCGGCATTTCTATCCGCAAAACCAGCGATATTGATAACACTATCCAAAGAAGCATCAGTCAGTATCTTAGTTTTTAATAATCCTTCACTTACTTTTCTAGTCAACAGCTCTGATTCTTTTTGATGAATACGTTGTCGCAGTGTATCCAAGTATATTTCTTGTTTTTGGAGGTTTTGTTCTTTCATTTTAGCATATGGACCATAGCCCATTACCCCTGATGTTTCTTCTGTCTTAGTTCCAAATATTTCGTGATTTAGCTTTTGTTTATCCGTTTTTAACTGGCTTTCTATGGAGTCGGCCTGACTTATTGTTGTTTTTAATTGTGTGTATTCGCTTCGGTACTTATTTTCAAACGTTTTGTTTAAGGTATCTATAGTAGCTTGTTGCTTTTTAAGGTATGAGATCTTTAAATTATCATTTATTTCTTTGTCAAATATTTTTAATTCAAGAGGTCTTGAAATAACAATTCCAATAATAATGGCAAGAATAATTCGTGGTAAAGCTTGTAAAAACTGTTTAAATCCGCTTTTAGATTTATCTATGCTGAGAACTATATATCTATCCATATTGAATATAGCTGTCCCCCATATGATCCCAAATAGAACAGAGTATAAGAGCGCATAATCATTTCCAGAGAATACAAAGTATAAAGCATAACCTCCTGCAATGGAGGCAAAAAGACCAGTAAAAAAGATGGTTGCACCGATACTAAAATACTTACTGTGTTCTTCTGGGAATTTATTTAGTGTTTTCTTGTGAACACCTGCACACCACCAAAAAAAGTTTTTTAGGGTTTTCATTTTATTATATTTCGATATTATGTAAAAAATTGATACAAAGGTATATTAGTTTGAAGCAGTTCTTTCTATAAATTCGGTTAATCCCCTCTTTTTCTCGGTGAATATTTTGTAATAAAAGTGCTTGAGCAAATAGTCTTTGTTAATAATTAACTAACTTTGTCGCTTATTCAGGTAAAAAACGAAAATTTATAATAATAATGACAAAGAAAAGCTTTATTCCTTTTTTAGTTGTTACAGCATTATTTGTAGGCTGTGGTAGCGCTGAGAAAAGCAAGAACGCTGACAACCCTTTATTGTTGGCTTACGAAACTCCATTTGATGTTCCTCCTTTTGATAAAATTAAAGATGAGCATTTTAGACCTGCTTACGAGGAGGCTCTTCGTGTACATAATCTTGAGATTGATAGTATAGTTAATAATACCGAAGATGCTACATTTTTGAATACTATAGTTGCTTTAGAGAATGCAGGTTCTTTATTGCAAAGTGTTTCTTCTGTATTTGGTAATTTAAACTCCGCTAATACTAATGATAGCTTGCAAGCTATTGCCAAAGAGTTAGCTCCAGTTTTATCAGCCCATAGAGATGAGATCTTTATGAATGGTAAACTATTTGAACGTGTTAAGACAGTTTATAATAATAAGGAGAGCTTTGGTCTAGATAATGAAGATTCGAGATTATTAGAAGAAACTTATAAAGGCTTTGTTCGTTCTGGTGCTAATTTGTCAGACGCGGATAAAGAGAAGTTAAAAAGTATCAACTCTGAATTATCTGTTTTGACTACTACTTTTGGTCAAAATCTTTTGGCAGAGAGTAATGCATACGAGTTAGTTATTGAAAACAAGGAAGATCTTGCTGGCTTGCCTGAAGGTTTGATCAGCGCAGCTGCTGAAACTGCAAATGCTAAAGGAAAAGAAGGTAAATGGGTATTTACGTTGTCTAATCCTTCGGTAATGCCTTTTCTACAATATGCTGATAATCGCGAATTACGTAAACAAATTTGGGAAGCTTATCAATCAAGAAGTAGTAATGGGAATGAACAAGATAATAATGAGACACTTATTAAAATTGCAAATCTGCGTTTAGAAAAAGCTAATTTATTAGGCTATCCTTCTCACGCTGCTTATGTATTGGAAGAGTCTATGGCTGCAAACCCAGCTAATGCCTATGCTTTATTAAATAAATTGTGGACACCTGCATTAAACAAAGCAAAAGCGGAATCTGCTGATATTAAGGCAGAGATTGGTGAAGACGGTTTTGATTTTGATGTAGCGCCTTATGACTGGAGATATTATACTGAAAAAATACGTACAAAACGTTTTAATATGAGTGAAGAGGAGTTCAAACCTTATTTCTCATTGACAGCAGTGCGTGAAGGAGCTTTTGCTACTGCTCATAAACTTTGGGGTATTTCTTTTGTAGCTTTGAATAATGTTCCTACTTACCATGATGAAGTAGAGGTATATGAAGTTAAGGATAAAGATGGTTCTCATTTAGGACTATTGTATGCTGATTTCTTCCCTCGTGAATCCAAACGAGGAGGTGCATGGATGAGCTCGTTCCGTAATCAATCTACGAAAGATGGTAAACGCGTGGCGCCTGTAATTACTATTGTATGTAACTTTACAAAACCTGTTGGTGACCAACCAGCACTACTTACTTTTGATGAGGCTACTACTTTATTCCATGAATTTGGTCATGCTTTACATGGTCTATTCTCGGACGTGAAATATAGTTCTTTAGCCGGCACAGCAGTTTCACGTGATTTTGTGGAGTTGCCTTCGCAAATTATGGAAAATTGGGCTGGTGATCCAGAAGTTTTAAAAACGTATGCTAAACATTACAAAACAGGTGAGGCTATCCCTGACTCATTAATTACTAAAATGCAAAATGCAGGTACTTTTGATCAAGGTTTTGCTACTACGGAGTATGTTTCTGCAGCATTATTAGATTTGGACTATCACTCAACGACAAAGCCGATTACGGTAGATGCAAAAACTTTTGAAAAGAATTCAATGGATAAAATAGGATTGATTGAAGCGATTATACCTCGTTATAAAAGTCCTTATTTCCAACATATATTTTCTGGAGGATACTCAGCAGGATATTATGCTTATATCTGGGCTGAAGTATTAGATTCAGACGCTTTTGCTGCATTCAAAGAGAAAGGATTATATGATCCAGCAACAGCAGAATCTTTCCGTAAGAATATTTTACAAAAGGGAGGAACAGAAGATCCTGCTAAATTGTATAAAGCATTTAGAGGTAAAGATCCTGATCCAATTCACTTAATGAATAAAAGAGGATTGAATTAATTTTGGATATTATAAAAAAAACCTTGAAGCTCTCTTCAAGGTTTTTTTATGTAAAGTTTAAATACCAGCGGTATTGAATTGCAGATCATAGAGTCTCTTATAATATCCCTCTAATCTCAGGAGGTCTTGATGA
>CANRHE010000025.1 GCA_947630335.1 uncultured Sphingobacterium sp. | reverse complement strand
CCTATGTGGTGGTTAGTATGGCCACTGTGTTCTGTGCCGTTACTAGGAGTTGCTGCTGATGCCTCTACGGTCGCTAAAAGTAGTACTGTCATGCTCGTGCAGGATGTTAAAGTTCAAGGGAAGGTATTTGATAAAGGTGGAATCCCTATTGTAGGAGCGACTATCACGAATACTAGTACCAACGTAGCGGTGAAGTCAAAAGCGGATGGAAGCTTCGAAATAGCAGCTACAAAAAACCAACACCTGTCTATATCGTATCTTGGGTACAATACCGAACACCTGACCATAAACGGACAACGTGACATAAATGTTTACTTGACGATGGGTGAGGGGATGTTGGATGAGGTGGTAGTAGTAGGGTATGGAACGCAGAAAAAAGCGAACCTTACGGGCGCAGTAGATTATATCGGATCGGAGGCTTTTGAAGGGCGTGGTGGGGCTAATGCCAGTCAAATGCTACAAGGTACGGTGCCCAACTTGAATATATCGCCTGCGGATGGGAAGCCTACGCGTGCGCCGAGCTTTAATGTTAGAGGGACGACGTCTATCGGCCAAGGGGGGAGTGCGTTGGTATTGATAGATGGAGTAGAGGGTGACCCTTCTACTATCAATCCAAATGATATCGAATCGGTATCGGTCTTGAAAGATGCAGCTTCGGCAGCAGTGTATGGATCGAGAGGTACTTTTGGGGTGGTGCTCATCACAACCAAAAAACCAAAAAATGGCAAAAGCTCCATTAATTACTCCGGTAATGTGGGATTTCAACGCCCGACGACATTGCCTAGCTTCATAACGGATGGGTATGTGTATGCCGAAAGATTTTATGAAGCTTACTCGGCCTGGAATAATTACTCCTCGGTGCCTAGTAAATTGAATAAAACACAAATCTTCACACTGGATTGGCTGGAAGAATTCAAAAGACGTAAAGAGCAAGGGATTGATGAGCCGGTAACGGTAGCGAATGATGGAACGTACGTGTACTATGGTAATGAGGATTATTATGGCGCACTACTCAAAAAGAATTCGTTGGTGCAGGATCATAATTTGTCGGTGAGTGGAAGTGCTGACAAATTTGATTACTATATTTCGGGAAGATTATATGATAACAATGGCTTGTACCGCTATAATACGGATAAATATAAGTCGTACAACACACGTGCGAAGGCGGGTATGCAGGTCACAGAATGGTTGAAAATTAATAATAATATTGACTATTCGACTATTCAATATCATGACCCTTCGACAGCGGGCGAAGGTGGAAATATATGGCGTAATATAGCGGATGAAGGACATCCTTCGTCTCCAATTTATAATCCTGATGGTACATTGTCGTTCTCCGCGGCATATACGGTAGGGGATTTTATATATGGCAAAAATGGTACCGATAGCGAACGTACTAACCTTCGCAATACGACATCTTTTGAAACTAAATTTTGGAATAATACATTCCGCGTAAAAGGGGACTTGACTTTCAGGAATAGTAGTATGTCATCTGTACGTGTCAGGGTGCCTGTACCGTATAGTGTGAAAGAGGGGGAGACTATATTCCTGAAAACGGGAATGAATGATAATATCTATCAGGTAGCTGAAAAGAATAATTACTTATTCACCAACTTGTATACGGAGTATGAAAATACGTTTAAGGAGGATCATTACTTTAAAGCTTTGGTGGGGTATAACTATGAGCAACAGGTGTATGAGTCGTCTTATATCACTAAGAATGGCTTGCTGACTGAAAATACAGAGAATATTAACTTGGCGCTGGGGGAGTCTGTACAAGCTACTGCGGGGTACAATAAATATAGAATCGCTGGGGTATTTGCGCGCCTAAACTATATTTATAAGGATAGGTACTTGTTTGAATTCAACGGCCGCTATGATGGATCATCTAAGTTTCCGACGAATGAGCAATGGGCTTTCTTCCCTTCGGTATCGGCAGGATGGAGAATATCTCAGGAGTCATTCTGGCATGTCAACCCTCAAGCGGTGAGTGATTTGAAGATAAGAGCTTCGTATGGTTCCTTAGGAAATGGGAATATAGCGCCGTATGCTTTCTTGGATGTGTATGCTATCCGCACGTCGGACCGTGTGCTGAATGGTGCAAAAAATCCTTATACAAGTGTGCCAGCGGTGATACCGAATAACTTGACCTGGGAGACGGCCAGAACGTCTAACCTTGGGCTAGATGCGATTTTCTTAAGTAATAGATTGACGTTTTCGGGGGATATCTATAGCCGAAAAACATTGAATATGTATACGGTAGGCCAACAGTTGCCGGATGTATTCGGTGCGGCGTCGCCAAAGGGCAACTATGCGGATATGACGACCAAGGGCTTTGAGGTAAGTATCGCTTATAATGATAGATTTGAGGTAGCAGGAAAGACGCTGGGGGTAGGTGTGAGAGCGACATTGGCGGACTATAGATCTACTATTGATAAGTATAATAACGAAATCGGTAACTTGAATGACTATTACGTAGGACAACGATTGGGGGATATGTGGGGTTACGTGACGGAAGGTTTGTTCCAATCGCAAGCGGAAATCGATGCCGCACCAAAACAAACGTTGATCAAATCGTCTAGCTCTGGTAAAATATATCCGGGTGACTTGAGGTTCAAGGATATCGATAATAATGGCGTGATTGATTATGGTACGAATACGTTGGGTAATCACGGTGACTTGACGATTATAGGAAATAAAGAACCGCGTTATATCTATGGGTTTAACTTGAACTTGGATTATAGCAACTTCTATGTGTCGGGATTCTTCCAAGGGGTGGGCAAGCAGGATTGGTATCCTAGTAATGAGTCTATCTTTTGGGGGCAGTACAATAGACCGTATAATAACTTACCAGAGTGGCATCTGAATAATTATTGGACGGAAGAGAATAGGGAGGCTTATCTGCCTAGATATGCTGGGTATAACTCTTCGCTCAAACAAACTACGCAAACAAGGTATCTGCAAAATGCTGCTTACTTAAGACTGAAAAATCTGCAAGTGGGCTATAACTTTCCTAAAGAATGGATATCAAAATGGGGTATGAAAGGATTGAGAGTGGGGTTGTCGGGTGAAAATCTATTCACATGGTCACCGCTGTACCGTCATACTAAGGATATCGATGTGGCGAATATTGGGGGGTCGGATCCGGATATTGGTACTGGATCGGGTGATGGATTTAATTATCCAACAATGAAAACATACAGTTTTAATCTTTCTATTAACTTTTAAAAAACAAGTAAACCATGAAAAAAATTCTTGGGCTATTAAGTATATGTGCAGTAGCATTGACGTCATGTGAGTTGAATGAGCTGCCTAAAGCGACGGCAACGGAGGAGGACATTTTCGAGACGGAGAGTGGCTTAAGAACGTATGCATTCTCATTCTATAATAATATTACGTCGGGGTCGGATGCTTATAAAGGGGATGCGATGTCTGATTATGGAGCGGTTAATAATATTAATGACTTTATACGGGCTGGAGGGTATAGCGCGCAGGTAAGTACAGGGTGGTCTTGGTCTGCTTTGCGAAATATTAATCAGTTTATCGTCAAGACGGAAGCTTCATCATTGAGTGAAAGTGTAAAATCTAATTATATAGGAATCGCTAAATTCTTCAGGGCTTGGTTTTATTATGATAAGGTGGTGCGCTTTGGGGATGTGCCTTGGGTGGATAAGCCGCTAAGTGTGTCGGATAAGGAGGAGTTATATGCTCGAAAAGATCCGCGTACGCTGGTCATGGACAAAATAATGGAAGACCTAGACTATGCTTATGAAAATATTAAAGCGACATCGAGTGATGGGAGTACAATCACTAAATGGACGGCGCTGGGATTGAAGTCGCGGGTGGCCTTGTTTGAAGGTACTTACCGTAAAAACCATACGGAGCTGGGGCTGGCGGGTTCGGCGAATGTATTCTTGAATCATGCTATTCAAGCTGCGGAAGAACTCATGACAAAAGGCCCGTATAGCTTGAATACGGCGGGAGGACCTACAATGTCGCAGAGGCAATTATTCACGAGTGATGTGCCCGTGAAATCGGAAGTGATGTTGGCGGTGGTATTCAGCTCGAACTTGTCGATATTGAATGATGCTAACTGGTGGTGGACGTCCGCAACGTATGGGCCTAGGTTTAGCTTGGTACGTCCGTTTATTAATACCATCTTGAATATGGACGGTACGCCGTACACGGAGCGCAAAAACTTTGAGAAGGAAGAGTTTTTTGAAGAGTGCATGAATAGGGATTACCGCTTGCAACAATTGATCCGTACGCCAGGGTATAAAAGGGATGGGGTATCGGCACCTCCAAACTTTGCGAGTTATACGTATACGGGATATCAGCCTATTAAATATACCTTGAATGATACGTACTATGATAATGGACGTAACAATACGAATGCGGTGCCTTTGATGCGGTATGCGGAGATTTTATTGAATTATGCAGAGGCTAAGGCAGAAATGGGTACGCTATCTGTGGAGGATTGGAAAAAGACGATTGGCGCATTGCGCGCTCGTGCTGGTGTAACTGGTGGCTTAGATCAGTTGCCGACTAAGGTGGATACGTATCTACAACAGACTTTCTTTCCGAAGGTAAATGATCCTATAATATTGGAGGTGCGTAGAGAAAGACAGGTGGAGCTGGCTTTGGAAGGGTTTCGATTTAATGACTTGAAACGTTGGAAAAGGGGAGAGCTATTAGCTGAATTGCCGTGGCAGGGTATCTACGTGCCAGAACTCAATAAATTAATGGATTTGGACCGGGATGGTACGCCGGATGTTATCTTCTATGATGGTGCGCAGAATGCGCCTTCGGTACCCGCTGGGGTAGCACGCGTAGCTATTGGTGGAAAGGCTACAAATTATCAAACGATGACGCCTAATAATCACCTCGAATGGTTCAAGGCGCAGGCTCGTACTTGGTATGCTGATGGTCGACAATATCTGTATCCAATACCTGCTTCTTCTATTGTGTTGAATCCTGACTTGGAACAGAATAAAGGCTGGTAATAAGTTTATTTTGACATGAATATACCAAGGCTCTTCATCATGCGATGAAGAGCCTTGGTCGTTTATTTTCTGCCCTTTAGAATAAAATATCCTATAACTCCGGCAGCTAGAGAACTGAGTAGTATGCTGAGTTTGGCTTCGGCTATCACAAAGGGGTCATTAAAGGAGAGCATGGCAATGAATATGGACATCGTAAAGCCTATACCTGCAAGTAAGCCTACACCCAAAATGTGACGCCATGTGGCATTCTCCGGTAGGGAGCTAATCCCAAATTTGGTACATAGGTAGGTGGTCAGGATAATACCAATAGGCTTGCCTAGCAATAGTCCCATGCTAATCCCTAATCCTAAGGATGACAGAAGGCCGGTCACCATGGGGGCCTCAATAGTTATATTGGTATTGGCGAACGCGAATAGGGGGATGATCAGAAAATTCACAGGCTTGAGTAGGGCATGTTCTAATCTTTCAAGAGGTGATTCAGCGGCTGTGTCATTGGTAGGGATGGTCATGGCTACGAGTACTCCGGCAATAGTAGCGTGTATACCCGAGTGGTGCACAAAATACCAGATGAATACCCCTGGGATTAAATACAGATAGGGATTGAGTACGCCAAAACGATTCATGAGGATCAATAGGCCTAATCCAATGCCTGCGTATAGGAGGTAGCTGACTTCGATACCGGATGAATAGAAGATAGCAATCACCAAGATGGCGATCAAATCGTCTACGATCGCTAGGGCAGCAAGAAAAATTTTTAGACTGCTAGGGATACGATTGCCCAGTAGATGGATAACAGCTAAAGCAAAAGCAATATCGGTAGCCATAGGTATACCCCAACCTGCACTGGTGGTCTGCCCTGCATTAAAACCTAGGAATATAATGGCAGGGATGACGGCGCCGCCAATGGCGCAAAGAATCGGTAGGGAGGCTTTCTTCGGGGAGGAAAGCTCGCCCTCAACGACCTCCCTTTTGATCTCTAAACCAACGAGGAGAAAGAAAATAGCCATCAGACCATCATTAATCCACAGTAGAAGAGGGTATCTCAAGTGTATGGTGCTGCTTTCGTAGCCTATATTGTAGGCTAATAGCTGTTCTAATGAACCTGCTAGGGGTGAATTGGCTATCAATAGTGAAAGGATGACGCATATCAAAAGTAGGATGCCGCCAATGTTATTGGACTTGAAAAAAAAGTTAAAAACCTGTAGGTTAATCAGTTGTTTCATGGTGTTTATTGCTAATACGTTATATTACATGTCATTATATTGCCAAAAATATTCAAAAGCATAGCCTAAGGGTTAGTAAAAATTGGACAATCAGGATTTAAATAATATTTTTGAAACTATGCCGATTAAGTTTTTAAATACTATTGTGAAAAGAAATCTAATAGCTACGCCAAAGCGGGGGGTATTGGAAGGGGTGTATGGGATGTGCTGTAAGGGATTGTTGAACAAGGAATTGTTGTATAATGATGGTAATCCAACTATTGTACTGATGCCAAAGTCGGAGGATAGGGTGAAAATCTCTATGGGGAAGGAAGAGCTGGTTTTCGATAATGCATGGGTGACGTATGGTGATTTAAAGAATGTGTATATGCATATCCCTTGCTCGTTGGAGTATGTAATAGTCATGAGGCTGAAAAAAAACTACTTCTTTGAGCTGTTTAATATTGATACTTCCTTTTTTGTCAAGAGGCCTATTTGTAATTTAGAGGAGCTGAATAATAAGCCGCTAGTACAGGAAATTATGGAATCGTACCGTCTGTCTACCCAAAATGATAGGATCTCCTATCTAAAGGATGTATTTGGTGCGTATGATTATAAAGACACGAGCACGAATCTGTTCGATGCTATTGTCAATAAGATAAAGGTATCAAATGGAGCGTATACGGTAGGTGACTTGTCCAACTTGTATACAACTTTTATCCATGAAAAGTGGATTCAACGTAAATTCAAACAGTTATACGGGATATCTCCAAAGCAGTACTTGAGAATGCAACGGTTCATCAGTCTCCATGAGAAGCTATTGGAGAATAAGGCTGTCAACCCGCTGGATATGGCTCTTAGCTTTGGATTCTATGACCGAAGTCACCTGAATAAGGAGTTTAAGGCGATCACAGGGATGACGGCTAGCTCGTATTATGCGCGTCAGGTAATGGGGTAGTAGCAAGGTGGTGATGCTGTATTTATGCCCATCGCTTAGGAAATAAAAGTTTTAATATAATAATTACATAATTGTAGCATGCTTTATGTAGACCGTAATAGCGGTGTTCAAAAATGAAGGCTTCTGTAATTCTTGCCCCTGTGGGTTTATTAAAATGTTTTATTCTTTGTTGAATGCTTTTTTGAGGATCGCACCAAATAGGTAATCCTGGGTTACGTTCGCAACTGCCTAAAATCTCAGGTGCAATAAAAGAGTGAATACCAAACTTGGAAGCCCTCAAGCCATAATCAAAATCTCCCCAACTGTGATGATAAAAAGCATCATTATAACCTACTCGATCAAATACATATTGTGGAATTAGAACAATATTTCCATTGAAACGACGGCACTCCTGTAAGGTACCATTGGGTATAATCATATTATTATTAATGTCTCGACCTCCGTAAGTCACTCGTCTACTAGGATGTAAAAGGGATTGTGTAGTACCTACTATAATTGCCTCATTTTGGTGGATTCGAGCACTTTCTAATAATGTATTGATACAATTGGGATACAACATGGTGTCATCATTCAGCCAAAAAAAGTAATCGAATTCACCTGCTTTATGGGCCACATTCCAAGCCAAATGCATACCTCTATTCCAATATAAATTTCCATCACCAGGGATAATGTTAATGTCCGGGAAATTTTTTCGTATTGCTGCTGAGGTACCGTCTGTAGAACCATCGTCTACTAAGTATGTATCAATGGTAAAAATAGAGTTTAGACCTTCTTGCTGATAGAGTTTTTTTAAACAATTAAGGGTACCTTGTTTCCTATTGTGTACGGTTAGTAATACAGCGAAACTTAACATAATTGATGATGTGCAGTAGATTGATAAGTAGTTTGTCTTATTCTAGATTGTATGCAAGTTTTTATATAACAAATGGTAATTGCTACAGCTAGTGATTAATTCATTTCAAAAATCAGTATTTATTTAAGTGTAAACAAATTAATACGAATGTATTGCTAGTAGTTAGATAGTTTTGTAGCGATTAAACTACATATGGAACTAATTAATAACCGTGATTTTCCAAGTTAAATAGTAAATAAATTAAAGAGCTTGGAGTGTTTTTTTTATTCTTGAGCTTTCTTCTTTAGTATGAATAGGGTATAATGACATAAATATTGTAACTATGGGTATGTTGATTTAGTGTAATAATGTTGTACTTAATAGCGTATAGGAGCAGTTTGGTGTAAATAAAAGGTACGATGCGGTGATATTTGTGCTTATAATGGTGTATTTTTATACTGTAATTTGCTAAAAGAAAAAATTATGGAAAATAATATTTCACTAAATCAAGATTTCATTATTGACAGATATGTAGCGTATCTACTGAATAATGGTGATAGACCTAAGAATATATTTCTTTTTGCGAAAGAGAATGAATTTGAAGAGCATGAGTTCTATCGCTTCTTCTCGAGCTTTGAGCATGTAGAAAAGGAGATCATTACCCATTTTTTTAATAAATCTATAGAGCTTGTTAACGAGGATTTGGCAGAGTCTTCCGTGAAAGAGAAGTTATTAAATGCTTATTTCATCTTTTTTGAAAATTTGACAATCAACCGTTCTATTGTACTCCAAATTCTTGGGGATCATAAAGGTCGTAGTAACAAAGTGCTGGTGGGATTGAAGGCTAGCTTTTTATCTTTCTTAGATTCCCTAGATTTTAAAGAGTTCCAAGGTATAGAGCACAACAGTAAGACGCTGCACCAAATAACGGATAAGTCTAGAAAAACAGCCATGTGGTTGCACTTATTGTCGGTGCTGCAGTTTTGGAAGTCTGATGAGTCGCCTAGTTTTGAGAAAACGGATCTTTATATTGAAAAAACAATAGATACTGGTTTTGAAATTGTAGAGAATACTCCTTTAAAGAAGGTAATAGACCTCGGAAAATTTTTGCTAAAGGAAAAGCTTTAATGATGTAACTCATGAAGACGCTAAACAAAATACCAACGAGTAAGCTCGAACGCACCAGTAGTATATTGAAGGCTGGAGCCAAAGTAGGGGTTAATTATATCAAGTATTATGGTAATAAATTAACAAAGGATGATGGTGAAGCGAGAAAAATATTACATCAAGATAATGCTGCTGATATATATGACTCGTTAAAGGAGCTCAAAGGGTCTGCACTAAAGGTGGCGCAGATGCTGAGTATGGAGAAAAATATACTGCCTATAGAGTATGTGGAGAAGTTCTCGCTATCGCAATTCTCGGTACCGCCGCTGTCGGGTGCATTGGTGAAGAAAACATTTCGTAAGTATTTTGGCAAAAATCCGGAGGATATGTTTGATTATTTCTCCCCGGAGTCGGTCAATGCCGCGAGTATTGGGCAGGTGCATAAAGCCGAAAAGGAGGGTAAGGATCTGGCGGTCAAAATCCAGTATCCGGGCGTAAGGGAAAGTATCTCTAGCGACTTGAAAATGATCAAGCCTATCGCTATGAGAATGTTTAATATAAAGTCGGAAGGATCGGATACTTATTTTAAAGAAGTCGAAGAAAAACTGTTTGAAGAGACGGATTATACGCTCGAGCTAAAACGGAGTATGGAGTTTGCGGAACAATGTGGCCATATACCGTATGTGGTATTCCCGAAATATTATACGCAGTTCTCTTGTGAGCGTATCATCACTATGGATTGGATGCAAGGGGTTCATTTTTCGGAGTTTACCAAGAACAAGCATGAGGGTGAGGTTTTGAACCAGTTGGGGCAGACACTCTGGGATTTCTATATGTACCAAATGCATGTGCTCAAAAAGGTACACGCAGATCCGCATCCGGGTAATTTCTTGATTGGGGATGATTATACCTTGAAGGTCATTGATTTTGGATGTATAAAGGAGGTACCTGAAGATTTTTATGTGCCTTATTTTGAGTTGGCGAAAAAAGAAAACTTAGAGAATAAGGAGGTGTTTCTCCGTAACTTATATGCCTTGGAAATATTGCGTAACGAGGATTCGGAACAGGAGAAGGAGTTCTTCGCGAAGCTGTTCTATGATTTACTGGAGCTGTTTACCAGACCATTTAATAAGGATTCTTTTGATTTTTCGGATGAGCAGTTCTTCCAAGAGATTGCTGATCTAGGGCAGCAATATGCTAAGATAAATGATATCAAAGGAATGAATACCAATAGGGGGTCAAAACACTTTATATATATAAATCGTACTTTCTTTGGGCTGTATAATATGATGCATGACCTAAGACCTACTCATATAGTGATTGATAATTATAAGAGGTTTTATGTTCAATAATCTGACAACGCAAGAAATAGATCGTGTCATAGAAATGGCGTGGGAGGATAGGACGCCATTTGAGGCTATAAAATTCCAATTTGAGCTCAGTGAGGCGGATACCATACAGTTGATGAGAGCTTGCCTGCAAGAGAAAAGTTTCAAAAGATGGCGTAAACGTGTCAACTCGGGAGTGTCGCAAAAGCATCTGAAAAAGCGAAGCGAGGAAATACAACGGTTTAAATGTAGTCGACAGAAGAGTATAACGATGAATAAAATAAGTAAGCGCTAGCTGTTGAGGGTGAGGGTTTCAAGGTGAAGTATCACCTATAATACATGGTTAGAATTGATAAGGAAGAAGCTTTATTAATCTGGAAGGGATTATGGGGCTTCTTTTTCGTAAGCAGGGATTGGAAAGACAAATACATAACAAATAGCAGTTTTGTAGGAGCTATACGCTATATTTACAGATTAATTGTACCGTTAATTGACAATAGAACTGGATTAATAGCATTTTGAGTAAATACTTATTGTGAATACCCTTTGTACTAATGAACATATTGAACGACTAATTGAAGGGGATCAATTGGTTTTTAAGATGATCTATGACCACTATTCTCAACGGATATTCCGATATGCTTTCAACTTTGTAAAAGATGAAGCTTGGGCGGAAGAAATAGTACAAGATACCTTTCTTAAATTATGGAACGCACGATTAGGCCTAGATCCGGCTGGGGATATATGGTTGTACTTGTATGTATTGTGTAAACGACTTTGTTTGTCTAGACTTCGCGAAATAAACCGAACCAAAAGTCTCCAAGAGCGCTTCTTAATGACTATTGAAAATATAGATACCCAACAAGAAGAAAATGTAGTGACGAGGGATCTCGAAAGCTTCATTACCCGTGTTGTAGAGCACCTACCCTATAGACAGAAAGAAATATTTAGACTCAGTCGCTATGAGGGATTTACGCATAAGGAGATTGCAGAGAAATTAAACATTTCGGTGAATACTGTCAAAAATCATATGGTATTGGCATTGAAAGAAATTAGATTGTCACTCGATAAAAGTGATTATACGTATTTTATTATACTGACATTTAGTGTTTTAAGTGTTTAGTGTGTTTTTTCTTGCTATTGAACTAGTCCTACCCAAGGACTTGTTACGTTCCTTCTATAATAACCTATACTACCTTTAATCTATAATGCAAGAGCACGATATACGGAGTTTGCTTCGTAAGTATATTGAAAATACGGCCACCGCTTCTGAAATTCAGTTGCTGTTGAACTATTTTGACCAATGCGAGGACTTGGATGCGGATGTGAACAGCTCCTCCTTGATCGAAGAGTATGGCCTGGATGGCAAGCTGAATGAGGAAAGGCAGGCTCTAATTTATGAGAATATAAAGGTATTGATACAGGATGATGTAGTCGTAGACAAAAAGACTCCTTATACGTTCTATCTCCGTATCGCAGCAGCAATAATCGTAATGATAGGAATAGGCTATCTGTTGTGGCCGAAGTTAAATGCCTACGACAACGATGGAAGTGCTCTTGTAGCAAATAATGATATCGTATTGCCAGATACGGGTACAGTATTGATTACTTCTGCAGAGGGTACGCAACGTATTATAAACCCAACTAATGATACCGCTTATATTGCTGTCGATGATTTTCGGGTTTATACCAATGGAGATGGGACTATTGTGTGTAAATCATCAAACTCTTCTTACAGCCCACTAGACGATGCCTTGTTTACCGAATTCACTACACTGAAAGGACAAAATGTAAAGATCATTTTGCCGGATAGCTCTATAGTATGGCTGAATGCCAATTCTAAATTGCGCGTAAATCACTCGTACAATCGAATAGATAGAAATATTGCAGTACAAGGGGAGGCTTATTTTGAAGTGAAACATAATAAGAAAAAACCTTTTGTAGTGGCGGCTAATACCTCGCAAATAAAGGTGTTGGGAACGGAGTTCAATGTATCGAACCGAACGGATGTCAATAGTGTGGTGACAACCTTGGTGAAGGGCGCCGTAAAGATAGGACTGCCTCATCAAGAGGTGAAGCTAACGGTAGGCGAACAAGCGGTGCTCGATAATGTAAGCCGTACCATAAAGATCAGAGAAGTCAATACAGCGGATTATACTTCGTGGAAGGAGGGGTACTTTACCTTCCGAAAAGAAAGGATATCACAGTTGTTAAACCGAATTGATGATTGGTATGATATACAAGAGATAAATATACCTCCTCAATTGGATGTAGAGGTGTCGGGAACGTTCGAACGGACTAAAAAACTAAGCGATTTATTAAGGCATCTGGAAAAGATAACCGACCTGAAGTTTGTCATAGAGCAAAGGAAAGTGTACGTCAGATAGCGTGCTAACCAAATAGTATATTTTTAATATGAGTCATA
The DNA here is from genome assembly GCA_947630335.1 of uncultured Sphingobacterium sp. Classification (GTDB taxonomy): domain Bacteria; phylum Bacteroidota; class Bacteroidia; order Sphingobacteriales; family Sphingobacteriaceae; genus Sphingobacterium. The sequence continues at coordinate 10,227 of CANRHE010000025.1, read as the reverse complement.
AATCTATAATATGTTAATCAATTTTAATAATCAAAACTTTAAAATTCCCAAAAACAAATGGAGAAATACCATCTGGGGAACTGCATTAGCCTGCGCATTATTTGGTGTAGGGGATGTGTATGCTTTAAATCAGGATCAGATTACGATATCTTCTAAAAATTTAACTTTAGAACAGGTTTTCGGGTTAATAAAAAAGGAGGCTGGTTATGATTTTCTTTACAGTAATAAAGACATTAACCTAAAGCAGACAGTCACCAAAAATTATAAGGATCAAAGCCTTAGAAATGTATTGGATGAGTTGTTGGGTAAAGAAGGCTATGCTTATGAAATCGATAATAAAACTATTCTGATTAAGAGAAAGCCCCAGTCGAATGGAGGACGTACGGTCATCACTACGGATACGAATATCCAAAAGAAGTATAAAGGTAAAGTGGTGAATGAGCAAAATCAGCCGATATCTGGAGCAACGGTAATCGTAAAGGGAACGGAAATATCAACATCTACGGATAATCAAGGTAATTTTGAGATTACAGCAGCGCAAGGTGATGATGTTCTTATATTCAGTGCGGTGGGCTATAGTACGCTGCAAGAGAATATGAAAGGCCGTACTAATGTCAATGTGGTACTGCAAGAGGCTGTTACGGATATAGATGAGGTGGTAGTAGTGGGGTATGGAACCCAAAAGAAGATAAACTTGACTGGATCGGTATCTTCTGTTGATGGTAAGGAGTTACAGAATCGTCCGGTAGTGAATGCTACACAGAGTTTGCAGGGGGTGATGCCAGGGTTAAATGTCTCCGTAAATGGGAGCACAAAGCCAGGACAGAGCTTTAAGCTTAATGTTCGCGGAACGGGTAATCTCAGCGGCTCGGACAATCCTTATGTATTGGTGGATGGGATGGAAATGTCCCTTGCAGATGTCAACCCGAATGATATTGAGAATATAACGGTGCTTAAAGATGCGTCTGCAGGAGCTATCTATGGCTCTAGAGCTGCATATGGTGTGATATTGGTGACTACCAAAAAAGGTACTGCAGGAAGAAAGGTGATTAATCTGACGTCGAATGTAGGTTTTACATCGCCAGTCAAATTGCCTGAAATGGTGAATTCGGTAGACTTTGCTAATTTCTTTAATGCTGCGACTTTTAATGCATTGGGTACAAAACAGTACAGTGAAGAGAAAATAGCGCTATTAGAGCAGTATATACGTGATCCAAAAAGTGTATCTATTTTTCCAGAAATCAATACGAACAATTACGGAAGCTGGGAGAATAGTTCTAACGGTGTAGCGAACACAAATTGGTTTGACTTGCATTATAAGCCGTTCGGGGTACGTCAAAATTATAACCTCAACTTGAGTGGAGGGAATGCCGATACGCAGTATTTCATTTCGGGTGGATATTATGACGAAGGTGGCGTACTACGCTATGCCGATATAAATTATAAACGCTACAACTTCAATACTTCGGTGCAGTCTCAGCTCAATAAGGTGATCAAAGTAAAGGCCAACGCAAAGTATAGTAATGGAGAAAGTAGCTCGCCTTTGGCGGGATTTGAGGGTATGTTTTTTCATAACCTCGCCCGAATGAGACCGAACGTGTCTCCATATGATTTTTATGGAAACTGGAATGAGCAGTCTATCGTGCCTTATTTACAATCGGGATCCGAAGCTAAGGGGAATAATGCGACATTAGCACTCTTAGGTGGATTGGAAATATCGCCTTTAGCGAACTGGAAAATATTTGGAGACCTTAATTTTAAGCAAATCGATTATAATTCCTCTTCTCTCAAATTACCTGGAACAATATATGGTGTCGATGGTACACCGATATTGGTCAACCGATCGGAATATAATATACCAATAGCGGGTAGCTATGCTAGGGATATGAGTCAAAGTGTGTACTTGAGTCCAAATATTTATACTAACTATAAAGCATCTTTGGGTAATCACAACTTTGATATCACAGCGGGTTTCCAACAGGAAGTCACTACGTATAAGATGTTGTCTGCTGCGGCTTCGGATTTGATTAGTTTTGATAGACCGGGTATTAATTTGGGAAGTGGAACTCAATTAGCGAATGAACAACGCTACCACTGGGCTACTCGTGGGTTCTTCGGAAGAATGAGTTACAACTATAACAATAAGTACCTTGTGGAGGTGAATGGTAGGTATGATGGATCTTCACGCTTTGCGCCTGATCAGCGATGGGGTTTCTTCCCGTCGATTTCGGCAGGATATAATATCAGCGAGGAGTCATGGGTACGTGATAATGTATCGTGGATTAATCAGTTGAAAATTAGAGGTTCCTATGGTACCTTGGGTAATCAAGCTGGTGCCAATATGTATGCTTATGCAGAACGTATGGATATTGTGGTACCTGGATTGGGAACAGGTGGTCGTTACTTTTTTGGTGATGAAAGGGAAAGTTTTATCAGGACACCAGGAGCTTTCAACCCGTTGATTACGTGGGAGAAGGTTGAAAGTGCGAATTTAGGATTGGACTTTACGTTGTTAGATAGCAGATTGTCTGGTACTGTGGAAATATACCAAAGGAATACAAGGGATATGCTAGGCCCATCTAGGGATGTAGCGGATATATATGGGGCTGCAGCACCGCAAAGTAATAATGCGGATCTAAGAACAAGAGGTTGGGAACTGTCTTTCAAATGGAAGGACAAAATTGGCGATCAGGTAGAATATTTCGTAGGAATATTAGCATCTGATTATAAATCGGTAGTAACTAAATATGAAAATGCAATGCTCTTTAACCCAGCGAATGCTTGGTACAAGGGTAGAACTGTAGGTGAAATATGGGGGTATCAAGCGAATGGCTTGTTGAAAACGGATGAAGAAGTGGCGGCTTACAACCAATTGGACCGCTCTTTTATTTCGGCTAGAGATTGGGTCAAAGGGGATGTGAAATATGAGGATATCAATGGTGATGGTAAAATCAATAATGGAAACAACCGTGTTGGAGATATGGGTGATATGTATATCATCGGTAACTCTAGTCCTCGCTATGCTTACTCCTTAAGCGCTGGAGCAAGTTGGAAAGGATTTGACTTATCGATGTTGTGGCAAGGAATCGGTAAGGCTAATTTTGCACCGCCGAACTTGGATGCTTACTTCTGGGGATCGGGTTCTCTAGCTCAGGTGGTGGTTTTCAAACAGCACATGGATTATTATAGTGAAGATAACCCTGATGGATATTATCCTAATCCGTATGCTGCGCCTGCTGGTGCGATTTCTTCGTATACCAATAAAACGCAACTAACATCGACTAAGTATTTGCAAAATGCAGCTTATCTACGCCTAAAAAACTTGACGTTACAGTATACTATTCCTACTAGTATAACGAACAAATGGGGGATATCGAGATTAGCGGTGTATGGTAGTGGTGAAAACTTGCTGACGATCACTAAGCTGGCGAAAATGTTTGATCCGGAGACTACTGTAGGCGGGGCAGCACCTGGTAAGATCTACCCATTGTCAAAAGTGTATTCATTTGGGATTAATCTAACTTTTTAAAATAGGAAACATGAAATTTAACGTTTATATATATAGCTTAGTATTGTTGTTGACGACAGCTTGTAGCAAAGATTTCTTAAATCGTGAACCTCAAGATCAATTGTCGACATCAGGAAGCTTGGCGAATGCTAATGAGCTGCGGTTGTACATGAATCAATTCTACGAAGCTTTTCCAAATCAACCGTATTATACAGGAGGAGCTGGGATAGCATTTGATGATGCACGTAGTGATAATTTAATCTTTACGAGTGTCAACACGCGTCTTAATGGTAAATTGAGTATCTCTAATGCGGCAGCACTCACAGAATATAATAATATTCGTGGTGTCAATTTTTTTATCCTTAATTCACATAATGCCAAAGGGCAGATAGCGGATATTAGACAGTATCAAGGGGAGGCGTATTTCTTTAGAGCATGGTTTTATTTTGAGCTTCTCAAAAAGTATGGTGGGGTGAGTTGGGTGTCTACCTTGTTAAACCTGAATGATGAGTCTACGTTCATAGCGCGTAATTCGCGTGATGAAGTTGCAGATTCTATTCTTAATGATTTGGATATGGCTATTAGCTTGTTGAAGACTCAATCTAATTCGCAAGGTATGCGCGTACATCGTGATGTGGCATTAGCTTTCAAATCTAGAGTAGCGCTGTTTGAAGGTACATGGCAGAAATATCATAAAGCTTTAGGGGATGAATTCTACACTAAAGGGATTACTGATGATAAGATCAACAATTACTTCCAGCAAGCACAAAAAGCTGCTCAAGAAGTAATGACTAGTAACCGTTGGGCGATATCATCTACAGGTAAAGTTACGGAGGATTACAAAAACTTATTCATCACGTTAGACTTAACAAATAATAAAGAGGTGCTACTGTGGCGCAAATATGACCCTGCTGCTAATATTGGACATGGGGTATCTAAATATTTGTCTACTGGTGGAGGCGATATTGGGATGACATTGAGCTTGGTAGATGATTACTTGACAAGAGATGGAAGACCTTTTGTAGGGGCCGAAAGATTGGAAGCTCAAAAGGTGTATGGGACGGAACTGATGCCTAGCTTGCGTGATCCTCGTCTTTCTCAGACAGCGGCAATTCCGGGACAGCCAATACGACCTGGTGGTACAGTAGCACCTTATCCTCCAATCAACCAAAGTGGCTTCAATAGAAATACTACGGGTTATCCATTGTATAAATATATTGAGTATGATAATTTGGCGGCGACTTCTGATGATGGCATGAGTGCTGCTCCTGCAATTTTGTTCCGCTATGCGGAGGTATTGTTAAACTATGCGGAAGCTACAGCAGAACTTGGTGGCGAGGAGAGTTTAATTGCGAATGCATTGAAGCCGTTGCGTGACCGCGTGGGGATGCCGGCCGTAAATTTTGAAAGAGAGTATAATGAAGAGCAAACTTATCCATTCAAGAACTTAAGTAAAGTATTGCAAGCTGTAAGACGTGAACGTCGTGTAGAGTTTGCTTCGGAAGGTATGCGATTGGATGATATTTTACGTTGGGCAGCAGCAGGATTGCTGATTAAGAATAAACGCCCTATGGGAGCATTATTCGTTGGTGGCGAGTTGAATCTTCAAAATAACCCAACAGGATATTATAAAGATGCTATGCTTTATTTTGATACAGCACCTGCTGGTAAATCTGTTAATCTCCATTTGACAGGATCTCCAGGTGATACGTACAGGTATATCGATCCGTATAAACAGTTGCTACCAAATGGTTTTGAGTTTAATCTGAATCGTGATTATCTCTTGCCTATTCAGCAGCGTATGCTGGAATTGACAAATCATAAGTGGGAACAAAATCCAAATTGGTAAAATCATGAAAATAAATAAATATATTCTGGTATTATGTAGCTTGTTGATGGTCATAGGCTGCAAAAAAAATGAAATCCCGGAGAAGCCGGTACCGGGTCCTTTTGTAGTGATTACTACATTACCTGAAAGTGTGCCTGCTGCGGGAGGAACGTATAAATTAACAATAGAAGCAACAACTAATGGTTGGTGGTTGGTTATCCCTAATAATTCTAATTGGTTGACTATCAGTAGAAGGTATGGGTCTGCGACGGTCAGTCAGGATGTTAAAATTGCAGAAAATAAAACGGGAGCGGAGCGCGCTGTAGAGGTAGCAATTAATGCTACAAATGGGCAGCGTGAAGTATTGTCTATTAAACAAGAAAAATAAACAATCCTACATTTTTTGAGGAATCCCCACTTTGCTCATTCTAGAGCTAGTGGGGATTTTTTTGTCTCTTTGTTATAGGTTGGGATTGTTGTAACGGGTATGTTGCAAATGTTAAAGCATGTTAAATTGTAACGAAACGGATACACAGTATACAATAATCGGGGTGGAATGACTGTTATATAGGTGAATGAAAGTTAATAGAATAATTCACTTTAAAATTTAGAAACTATGAAAAAGTTAATTTTAACAGGTTTAAGTTTAATGTTTGCAGTAACACTTACTTTTGCTCAACAAGGAACTCCAGAAGAAAAAGCACAAGCGACGGTTGTAAAACTTGCCGAAAAATTGTCTCTAACGGATGTTCAAAAAACTACTTTGTATCCAATAGTATTAGAAGCTAAAACGACGATGCATGCTTTGAAAGAAAATACGGAACTAACTCCTGAGCAACGTAAAGAAGAGTTGGCTAAGGTAAAGGCAGCAACAGATACTAAAATTGCTGAACAGCTGACGGAAGAACAAAGAGCGGCGTTTGCTAAACATATCGAAGAACGTGATGCTGAAAAAAAATAGTTAAAAAATAGCGGTGTTTTTTGATTATTTAATGATCGAAGGTTACAGAATTATTTCTGTAACCTTTTTTTGGTATATAACTCATTCTAAGTTTTATTTGGTCTGGTTATTAACATAAAGTAGCCTAGGAAATAGGAGCTCATAAAAGGTTTAACTGAACCTTAACATGAAGAGATTGTATTTTATGCTATATTTGTTGGACTAATCAATTAAGATTAGGATAAGAACAAAAAATATTTTACCCCAATTAATGCGCAGACCTATTAAATTTCACAATGTTAACACATTGTTCTCTAAAAAACTCAAATCTAACATCTCTTCTTACTTTCAGAATACTTCTCAAAAAAAGACCGGAAATCGTAGACTTTATCTTAAAGCAGCCATCTTACTTAGTAGCTTGGTCGTGCTGTATACAATGCTTGTATTTGTACCGATACATTGGACTGTAAGTGTATTACTAGCTTTGTTGCTAGGTGTCAATCTAGCAGCTATAGGATTCAATATCATGCATGACGCAGGACACGACTCCTTCTCTTCAAATAAGAAAATGAATAGCTTGTTGTCGTACACCTTAAATCTGTTGGGTGGCAATATTTACTTTTGGAAACTAAAGCATAATATAGCACATCATACGTATACTAATATCGATGGCGAAGATCATGATATTGAAATAAAATTCATGAGGGTGCATCATGATCAGCAATTAAAAGGATATCATAGGTACCAGAAATACTATTTTCCAGTATTGTATGGCGTTTCTTATTTAGCTTGGATATTCTATCAAGATTATGAAAAGTACTTCAGAAGAAGAATGGGAGTAGACTCTGAATTGTTTAATTTCCCGCTTAAAGAAAAACTTATATTTTGGATTAGTAAAATAATGCATCTCGTATTATTCGTGATTATTCCGATAATCTACATAGGATGGTTGCCTACACTAATCGGGATGCTGATTGCTGGAGCTGTCTGTGGAATGAGTCTGGCGGTGGTATTCCAACTGGCGCATGTCGTAACGGAGACAACATTCAAAACGGTAGACGAGGATAAGGTAGAGGAAGAATGGATGGTGCATCAAATTCAATCTACAGCAAACTTTGCTACAAAAAGTAAAGTGTTGACATGGTTGTTGGGTGGGTTGAATTTTCAAGTAGAGCATCACTTATTTCCAAAAATAAGTCATATTCATTATCCGGTCTTGAATAAGATCGTAAAAGAGACTTGTGCAGAATTTGGAATAAAGTATAATGAAAGTAAATCCATGTTAATGGCATTTAACTCTCATGTTAAAATTATTGAAGGTTTATCAAGGTAGTTGTAATAAAAGTTAAAAAAAGAAATATATATTTTGTTTTTTTAACTTTTATTATTATATTTGTCTTGTTATAAGGTCCTGCCTAGTCGATAAGAAGTGAGTATTTACTTCACGTTCTCTTCTCAGTTACCATTAAAGTTTACAATTATATATATGGCACAACGTTAGCGTGCTCAATGGTATTGAAAGTTCAATTTTTAATTTCATCTATATTTCTGTTTACAAATGACATAATGATATTGCCTCATAATACGGCTGTATCTTTATAATAATGCTTTATACTATTGACTTCTGTGGAAGAAAATAGGGAAAGTCAAAATTTAATAAATTAATTGGATAGACTAACTCATTTGAAAGTCGCTCCTACTATACATTATCAATAAATAATAATACAATGCAACAAGGAACAGTAAAGTTTTTTAACGAAACAAAAGGATTTGGTTTTATTACACCTAGTAACGGTGGCGATGATATCTTTGTACACTCTACAGGTTTAATTCACCAAATTCGTGAGAATGATTCAGTATCATATGATCTTGAAGAAGGAAGAAAAGGGATTAATGCAACTAACGTACGCGTAGTAGGTTAGTACCATCATAATCCATGAGTAAAAGCGACTAATACGTATATTTGTCGCTTTTTTTGTGCGCCATAAAAAAAAGCTAAAATAATAAAGGCCACTCATACGAGTGACCTTTTACAGTAATAGTAATGCAAGATTCTGGAACTACATAAGCTCAACTGTTGAGATTTGATTCCCTTGTTTGGAACGAATGTATTTATATTTTACTTTTTGATCTATCCTTAGGATCATGCCTGCTAAGGAGTCATTGAAATAAACTGTTTCTTTGGATATATTGTCACGTATAAAGCCATAATGACCCGCTTCATTGTAATAAGATACTTTGCCGAATAAAAATTCATCCTCATTAATCGTCGGTTTGTGAAGATCGGACTCTTTAAACTTATATACTTCAGTAGGGGGAGTATTCGAGATATTACCAAACTCATCAACATAGGCGTACATTTCTTCTAAAGATTTTCCTTTGTTATTAGAAGTTTTATTGAACTCACGTCTCTCTTTTTTGTTCTTTTTTTTGATTTGTTTTTGCTTTGCGTTTTCTTTTTTGCGAAACGTTTGTTGACTTTTTGCCATGTGTATAAGTATTAGAATAATACGTAGAAGAGTAAGATCCCGATAGTTTGTTAAACTAGCTGTCACAGAAAATGGCTTCTAGGAATATAATCAAATATAGAAATAATAATCGGATAATACAAGCGTAATGTCGATTTGAAATCGTATATAAGATATTGATTGCCAAAGTGCTACTGGTACAGTCATGTAAGGGTCTAGCAAGCGGGATTATCTGTCAATTCAAGATGTGCTAAGAAGCTTCAAAAGGTATAGACAAGTGTGATAGAACCACGTCTACTAGAAATAAAAATAGCCTGTTTTTTAAAATCAAAAAAGTACTTGACAGTTATGATTACAAAATATATTTTTGTTGTACTAACCGCAAGGGTATTACTTTATTCAAGACATTTTAATTTAACTATTATATTTTATTAGTTGTTGTATTATGTTAACGGGATATTTTTTTACCAGAAATTTAAAACTTTTAGTATTTGCTTTTTCTATTTTGAGCTTATCTCTGAATAGTGTCTTTGGACAAGTGAATGCAAGTAAATCGGATTTAAAAGTTAGGCTTTTTAACCTAGAAGGGCCTTCCAGTGAAGTTTTTCGATATTATGCGACATTGTCTAACAATGAAAAAAGCGAACAGGTGTATCAATTAGATACGAAGTTACCGCCAGGTTGGTCTGTAGCATATAAACTCGATGGAATGCAGGTTACTTCCGTAAGTTTGGAACCAGAGGCTAGTAAGGAATTAACGATTGAAGTCACACCCTCTTATTCTGCAGATAGTAAGAAGCATGTCATTCCATTCCGTGTAATATCAAATGGGGATACAACTGCTGTAAACTTAGAGTCAGTGGTTAAAGGAACCTATAAGATGGAGCTGTCTACGCAGAATCAAGTGTTGAGCGGAAATATGACTACGGGAAGTGCTAAAGAAATTATGGTAGTAGTCAAAAATACGGGTTCTCTAGTATTGGATAACATCGAATTAAGTTCGCAACTGCCAAATAAATGGGAAGCAAACTATGAGCCTTCAAAAATAGATAAGTTGTTGCCGGGTGCCTCTCAAGAAGTAAAACTAAATGTAAAGGTGCCGGAGAAAACAATTGCTGGCGATTATATGATTAATCTAACTGCCAAAAATAATAATGTCGAGGCTAACGTAGCCTATAGGATGGAAATCAAAACCTCCTTGTTGACAGGTTGGTTTGGATTCCTATTGATTGTGATTGCACTAGGAATGATTTACTTCTTGGTACGTAAGTATGGACGTAGATAGATCACTGTAATTTTTCTTTTTTACTTATTACTTTGTTATGATTAATCCTATTATAGAATTAAAAGGGTTGTCTAAGCGTTATCATGATAAAATTGTTGTAGATAGCTTGTCGCTGGAGATTAATAAGGGGGAGGTGTTTGGATTGCTAGGCCCCAATGGTGCTGGCAAAACTACAACAATATTGATGATGATGGGACT